>JAICJJ010000110.1 GCA_025928535.1 Thermomicrobiales bacterium | reverse complement strand
GGCGCCGATTCATGAGTGGCCGATCTTCCACGACCCGGGCGGCGCCTGGCATTCGCTTTGCGTTCGCCCGCTGACGCGCCGCGTGGAAGTCGCGGCCGTCGATTTCCGCAATCCGGTCGCCCCACGGGTCGAGCGACCTCTGGTCCTGGCCGCGACCGGCGACGGTCTGGCCAACGCCGCGCGTTTGTCGGGCATCGCCTCGCTCACGCCAGACATTTGCCTCGGCGCGACGCGCGCGCTCAATGGCGACAAGATTTTGCTCCTTCCCGAGCCGGTTCCGCTCCGGGCCGGAGAACGCGTCGCCGGCCGCATCGACTACGTCATGGGCGGCGGGCTGGGCAGTTTCCACTGGACGCGGGAGGGATAGCCGATGGCCCCGATTCCGTCCTTTCCCGAATTTCGCCGGCTCGCCATCGACGACCGCCCGGCGATCGAAGCGTTGACGGCGCCATTTCCACCTTCGTCCGATTTCGGATTCGCCAGCCTCTGGGCGTGGGATACGGACGAGTCCTGCGCGGTCTCCCGGTTGCACGGGAACCTCGTCGTCCGTTTCAAGGATTTCACGACCGACGCGCATTTCTATTCGTTTGTCGGTGATCGCGCGGTGGTCGAGACGGCGCGCGCGTTGCTCGCCCATGCGCGCCAGGAAGGCGTTGCGGCGCGGCTCCAACTCGTGCCGGAAGCAGTGGTCGCGGCCGACGACCGGCTTTCCAGACTCCTCTCGGTCACGGAGGATCGCGACAACTTCGACTACGTCTACTCCGCGGCGGAATGGGTTCGGCTCGACGAACGCCGGTTCCATGGCCACCGCCGCAAGATCGCGCGTTGCCGCAAGCGGTCGGCGCTCGAATGCCGACCGCTTGCACTTGGCGATCCGTCGGACCAGGCCGCAATGCTCGATCTGCACCAGCAATGGATGGAGCAAAAACCATCGCGCCCGGGCGAAGAGCGCCGTCATGAACTGACGGCCCTCGGCCGCGTCTTCGCCCTGGCGGACGACGACCGTCTCGGAGCCTGCGGTCTCCACGCCGACGGGCGACTTGTCGCCTTTTCGATCTGGGAGCGTCTTCCGCACGCGGCCACGGCGCTCGTTCATTTCCAGAAGACGGATCGATCGTGGTTCGGGCTTTCGTCGCGCCAGATGCACGAAACGAGTCGATGTCTGTCCGCGGACGGATGTCTCCAGATCAATCTCGAGCAAGACCTGGGGCTGCCCGGCCTTCGCGACTACAAGTTGTCGCTCCAGCCCTGCGCCTTCTTGCGCAAGTACATCATCGGGGAATGCCCCGAACACGGAAATCAACTGGCGCTCAGGCAGACGATGATCGCCCGGGGCGAACGAGGAGGTTGCGGCCATGCGCATCGCGCCTGATGTCGCGCTGTGGAAGGACATTCTTCAGGCCGACGAGGAAAACGACGCCTACTTCGCGGCGCGCGCGGAGTTGCCTGGGGTCGTGCTCTTCACCTCCGAACGAGACGACGCGCCCGAGTTCGATGTGGCGGTGATTCGCCGCGTGCCCGACGCTGACGCCGACGCGGCGTTGCGGGCGGTCATCGACCATTTCCGGACACGAGGGCGCCGGCCGCGCGTTCGGCTGACGCCGCTGTCGACGCCAGCGGATTGGCCAGGGCGGCTCCGGCGAGCCGGGTTCATCGAGACGCCGGAGCGTCTGGTCTACTTCGCGATTCCCGAGACCGCGCGCCTTGCCGCGAGCGCCGCCGTTCGGATCGAGCGGGCCGTCTCGTCCGACGACGCCGACCGCTTTTCGGCGATCCAGTCGGTCGGGTTCGGCCTAGGCGCCGCCCATCGCCAATGGGATCGGGAGCTTGCCCGACGGCATCTCGCCGAGGGACGCCACGTCTTCTACCTGGCGTTTCTCGACGGGCGCCCCGTCGGCGCGGCGCGGCGCATCACGCGCGCCGGCGGGCCGACCGCGCTCGCGGCGCTCGCGACGCTTCCGGAAGCACGCCGCCGCGGCGTCGGCACGAGCCTCCTGCGCCGCATGACCGACGATGCGCGGTCGGACGGCAGCGCGACCATCTTCGGGGCGGTGGTTCCCGACAGCTACGCCGCGAGCCTGTACGATCGTCTTGGCTTCGTCCATCTCTTCGCGACGCGCACGTTCGCCGGCGTCTGATCCCGCGTCATCATTCGGCGGCATCAATCGCCAGAGCGGCGGCCGTGAGGTCGTCCGGCGGACCGGCATTCCATGCCCGCGTCAACCTCTCGCCATCCAGACCAGACTGGATTCGCGTCACGAACGCCGTCCAGTCCGGCCGCAGCGGCGGCGGAAGGTGGATTTCGAGGCGGCGATATCGAGTTTCGGCGGCGCCGAAGAGACGCGCCGCGCGCTCGAAATCGTTCGCCGTGGCCGCGATCGTGCCGAGCCCGGCCAAACTGTCGGCGACGTCGCGTTCGCTGCCACGTCGCCAACTGACGCCGAGGCTTTCCGTGAAAGAGGCCCGCGCTCGATCCAGGTCGCCTTGTGCGCGGGCCACATCGCCCAGGACTTGCAGCGCCACGATGATGTCCCAGGCGTCGCCAATCGAGCGAGCGATCACAAGGGCGTCGTGCGCGCAGGCGGCGGCCTGGCCGAGATCGCCCTGACGATAAAAATCCATCCCCAGGTCGACCAGCGCCGCGGCCGTCCAGGAGCGCTCGCCCAACCGGCGAAAGCAGCCGACCGCCGCTTCGTGGAGCGCCTCGGCCCGCTCGAGGTCTCCCCGCATCATGGCCAGATTGCCGACGAGCAGCAGCGCCCGCCCGACCGTCGGCTGGTCATCGAGCGCGGTCGCCAGTTGCAAGCCCTCTTCCCCGTGGACCGCTGCCGTAACGACCGCCGCCTGGGTTTGCTCGATCAGGCAGAGACCAACCAGGACGCGGGCGCGGCCGATCGACGGCGGACGGCCTGCGCTCAACGCGGCCGCCCGGTTCAGCCAGGCGCGGCCTTCGCTCAGCCGGCCGCTCAGATACCAGTAGTCGGTCAGGGCTCCCGCGAGGCGAAGGCCGGCCTCGAGATCGCCCTCCCGCCCGGGTTGCAGCGCCCAGCCGAGCGCCTCGCGCAGATTGGCGTCTTCCTGTTCGAGCCGCTGCAGCCAGGCCGATTCCTCGGCCGAGTACAACCGCGGTCGGGCCTGTTCGACGAGCGCCTGGCTCCACGCCAGGAGGCGGCGGCTGCATGCCGCCGCCTCGCCGCTGGTTTCGAGTTGCTCGCGCGCGTAGCTTCGGATCGTCTCCAGCATGCCGAAGCGGACCGATCCATCGGGTTGGTCGGCGTACGTCGCCAGCGACCAATCGGCAAGCGCGGCAATGCGGTCGCTGAGGTCGGGTCGTTCACGATCGATGTCTGACTCGTCGACGGCGACGGCGCCGACCGCTTCCAGGGTAAATCCGCCCGCGAAGATGGCGAGGCGCCGGAACAGCGCCCGTTCATCCGGGCGCAACAGGCTCACGCTCCAGTCCATGGCGGCGCGAAGCGAACGCTGTCGGGTGGGCAAATCGCGCTGGCCGCCGGCGAGAAAGCCGACGCTCGCTTCGATCTGACGCAACATCATGGGTGGCGGCAAGGCCTTGATGCGGAGCGCGGCCAACTCGATCGCCAGCGGCAGGCCATCCAGTCGGCGGACGATCGCGGCGACCGCCGCCATGTTGCCCGGCGTCGGCGCAAATCGGGGAGCGACCGCCTGCGCCCGTTGCACGAAGAGTTGGACCGCTGGCGAACTGGGGATGGCGGCGGCCGCCGAATCGTCCGCGAGATCCGGCAACGCCAGGGGAGCGACGGCGAATGTCCGCTCGCCCCGGATGCGAACGGGAGCCCGGCTCGTGATCAGCAACGTCAGTTCCGGGCCGGCGCGGTGGAGATCGGCCACAAACGTCGCCGCCGATGGCAGCGCCTGCTCGATATTGTCGAGCACGAGAAGCCGCCGCGATCCGGCAATATGGGCGAAGAGTCGGTCGCGCAACGGGCGAGCGCTATGCTGGCGCACCCCGAGCGCGTGGGCGACCGCCGAAACGACCTGGGCCGCATCGGCGCAGGCGGCCAGCGAGACGACGGCGAGATCGGCGTCGGGGCCGGCGTGCTCCAGCGCCGCGCGCAGCGCCAGATGGGTCTTGCCGACGCCGCCAGGTCCGACCAGAGTCAGCAGCCGAACGCCGCCGCGCAGCAACGTGGCGATGGCGTCCAGATCGGCCTCGCGTCCGACGAGCGGCGCCGTCGGCGACGGCAAGCCGGACGGAAACGGCACGGCGCCGTCGTCGATCTCCAACTCCAGGTCATCGTAGGCCGGGTCGCCCGCGATGAGGGCGGCGAAGCCAACGCCGAGCGCGTCGGCGATGTCCCCGAGCGTTCGCGGAGGCAAGGGACCATGGTCCAGGCCCCGTTCGATTTGCGAGATGCGCGGCTGGGTGACGCGAACCCGTCGGGCGAGTTCGGCCTGGGACAATCCAAGCGCCAGCCGCAATTCGCGGATGCGTTGTCCGAGCGTGCTCATGTCGGCTCCGGTCCTGTCGTCGCCGAACCCAACCTTGTCCACGCGTCGTTGAACTGATGAACCGGTGTGAATGCAAATCCTATGCGTCGAATATTAGCCGCTTATTTGACGGAACGTCGATCCCTTCCAGGATGGCGATTGCATCCTGTCGCGATTGGCTCAGGGGCAGGTTCGTCAATTCGAGGGCGTGGTTGGCGGCAGGGCGACGCCGCCGGTCTGGACGGTCCGAGCGCCCAACGGTATGAGCGATGAGTCGAGGCGGATCGGGTTCGATCGCGAGCGCGGCGGTCACATCGGCTGCGGCAAGGAAGCGTCCCTTGAGCACGCCGCAAAGCGAGGAAACGGCTCCCGAGGCGCCGGCCGGCGGCTACGACCGGGCCTCCATCGCCCATCTCTGGGAGCATCCCGATCTCTGCATCGCCCTGTTCGGCGTCCAGTTTCACACGCCCGAGGGGCAGCGCCGCTACGAGGATTCGGGCATCAACGAAGAGATGGCGCCGGCGCTCGATGCCGCTCAGGCGGCCGGCCCGCTCCTCCTCAACCGCCCGCTCATGACGGATGAGGGTCCGGTCCTGATGCAGTACTGGCGGTCCTACGAGGATCTCGACCAGTGGACCCGCCAGTTGCCGCACATGCGTTGGTGGCGCTGGTTGCTGGACAACGCCGGCTCGGACCTCTCCTTCTACCACGAGATCTATCAAGTCAAGGCGGCCGAGGCGATCTTCGAAAAGGGATGCTGGCCGGTCGGCCCCGCCAATTTTGCGGCGACCTCGACCGTCGCGGCCGGCGAAGGACGCTCGAACGACCGCCAGGCGCGCTTCATGGCGGCCGGCGGCGGGTAGACGCTGACCACGTCGCACGTCAGATCAATTCCGGCTCGACCGGCGGCGCCTCGACGCCCCCGCGCGCGAGCCGCCGCTGCGACCAGAGCAGCACCGGAGCCATCGCCAGCGCCATCGCGAGCGAAACGAGGATCGGCGCGACCGGCGCGAACGTGTAGAGTTGACCCGCCACCATCGGCGCGGAGAAAAAGGCCGTCCCGCCCAGCATCTCGCTCAGCGCGAACGCCCGCGCCCGGTGCGGGTCATCGCCGACGACATCGCCCAAGCCGGCGACGAACAGGCCCCAGGCGGACCAGAGACCGCCCCGGCCGAGAAACGCGATCACGATCGGCCACTGGGCGAGGCTCGTCGCGCAGACAGCGAGCGTGACCATCACGCCGCACGACGCCAGCGCCGCCGCCAGAAACGGCGAGCGCTGCAGAAACGGGCTGCGCGTCACCGCCAGGCCGAACAGCACGGAACCGAACGAGCCGACGCCGCCGAGGATCGCGACCGTCGCTGGCGCGAAGCCGCGCATGTCGGCCAGAAAGTTGGGCAACAGTGAAATGCCGAGCGACAGCGAAAAGATCGTCGCGGATTGCAGCGCCAGCAAGGGGACGACCCCCGGCTGCATCAGCGCTTCCCGGTAGGTCGACTGCGGCCGCGCTTCGTGATGCACCCGGTCGCGGCGGGAAAGCCGGCTGAAAAAATACATCGACACGGCGGTGAACCCCGCGCCGAGGAGAAAGGCGGCGCGCATTCCCCAAAACGCGATCGCCGCGCCCGAGACGAGCGGCGCCAGCCCGAAGGCGACGGCCGGGCCGACGTTGAAGACGAGCGTGAACGCGCGCACCCGATTCGCCGCGGCATGCTCGGCCACGTGCGACTGAATCAGCGGAAAGGTGATTTCGCCGATCGCGCTGCCGACGACGAGCACCAGCAATTGCGGCCAGTGGGTCGCCAGCGCCGCGCCGGCCATGCCGAGGAAGGTGAAACTGCGCGCGATGAGGATCAGATTGCGCGTGGCGAATCGTTCGCCGAGGTGCGCCGAGGGGGCGATCACCAACAAGCGGAGGACGCCGGAGGCGCCGAGCATCAGCCCGACGATCGCGACCGGCGCGCCGAGATGCTCGATCCAGAGCGGCCAGATGCCGGAATAGGCGCCATACGAGGCTTCGAGCCCGACCATCGCCCAGAAGACGTTGCCGAGTTCCTGCCCCAGCCCAAGATGCCATGCCACCTGGCGCCGCATGCCCGCGCTCGCCCCCACCCCTGATCCACCGTCCGATGCCGGCCATTCTACGTTGCGGCGGGCGCAACAAATGCGGGCGCAGCGAATGCGGGCGCCGCCACCGGGTCGTCATCCTGAGCGAAGTCGAAGGATCTCGGCGTTGCGGCTCCTGTGGAACGAGATCCTTCAATGCGTTCAGGATGACTGAGGCAGAGGCGCCGCAATGACCCGGGGAGTGGCGATGGGACGACGCGCCTCACGCGTCGTTTCGTCCTACTCCCGACCCGGCCCGTTTGCTACAGTCGCCGGCAGCAGGCGCGTGGTTCGGAATCAGGAGTCGGTGGAACCGTGAATCCCTATGTCGCGTTCGGGCTGGCGATGTGCGTCATCGTCGGTCTCTCGCTGGCCGGCACGGCCTGGCTGGCGGCCCATTTCAATCGCCGTGCCAAACACGATCTGCAGGAACGGCTGGAGCCGCTGGCGGCGGTCGTCGGCGGCGAAGTCGATCTCGACGACGCGATGGTCAATGGCCGCTATCGCGGTCAAATCGCGTTCGGCCGCGTCGCCAACGCGCCGGGCGGGTTCGGTCGCCTCTTCAATGTCGAGATCGTCGATGCAGCCGGCGGCTCCGGCTGGGAATGGTCGTCGCTGCCGGAAAAAAAGGCGCCGGAGCCGGTCCGGCGGTTCGAGGGCAATTCCGATCTGGAACGGCGGCTCGGCATCGACTTTCCGGCGATGGCGAAGGCGGTGCCGGACGACCTGCGGCAGCGGTTCGGCTTCATCTACGATCCGGCGGCCGGCATGGTCCGGCTGTCGCGGGCGATGGCGACCCGACTCGACATCCCGGATGCCGAAACGTTCGCGCGTCAACTCGACGCGCTGCTGACGATCGGCGAAGCCAATCGCCGGGCCCAGACCGCGCCGGCCGGAACCCACGCCGATGCCTGATCCGTCCCGATTGCCGGGCTTTCCGGGCGGCGTGTTGCGGGTCGCGTCGCTGGCCGAGCAAAACGCGGTGTTGGCCGCCTATCCGCCCGTCAGCGGCGTTTGGTCGGCGACGAGTCGGCTGCGGCTGGCGCTCGGGACGCGAGTGGAAGAACATGTCGCGCTTCGCGGCGACGCGGGCGAAACGGCGGCTCTCCGTTTAGACGTCACGGCAATCGCCGGGGATGACCAACCTGGGGGCGCGGCCGGAACGCTCGAACGGGCGATGCAGGCCGCGC
>JAICJJ010000189.1 GCA_025928535.1 Thermomicrobiales bacterium | reverse complement strand
GAGTCCGCCGCCCGCGCCCTGATCCGGAGCTGAGTCGTTCGCTGCCATCGAGCCTCCATGGCGCAACGAGCGCCGCCCCGGTATAATGCGACGCAACGACGTGGCAGGAACAGCCCGACCACCGTGTAGACGAGGGAACGGGGGCATGCCGCCTATGGACCGCACGGTCCAACCAACGTACGCCGAGTGATGGAGCACCGTGTGCGCATGCGCCGCGGTGTTTTTCATTTCCCGCACGTTGCGCCTTCTGCCTGCCACGAAGACCCCGCCTGCTGGAGCGACCAGCAGTCGCCGCTCACGTCGAGGGGATGGAACCGGCGAAGGAGGATCGAGTCATGAATTCGAGCATCATCGGCAAGATCGAAAAAGCGCATCGGTACGCGCGTGAGCCAGAGCGCGTCCGCGTCCAGAATCTCGAAGCATCGTTTCGCGGCGGCCACGACGATTACACCGTGCGCTTGACCGACGGTCGGTGGGCTTGCTCCTGTCATACCTTTGCATCGCACGCGGTCGGCACGTGCAGTCACGTCATGGCGATGCAGCAATTGCTCGGCGTGATGCTGTCGGACGATGCGCGGTACGACCGCGACACCGAACTCGCCGCGCCGGCCGCGACCGCTTGAGCCAGCGGGCGCTCAGTCCCGGCGTGGTGGAACCATCGGGCATATGCCTGACCGACGAAGAACGATCGCTCCATGACGGCGAGGCGGGCCCGGCGGCCCGCCTCGCGATGCGCATTCTCACGCGGGTCGCTCCGCTCTACGGCGCGACCCGCCTGCTCGAAGTGACGCGGGCCCATATCGACGGCTGCATCCTCGAAGGCGACGCCGGACTCGCCTTCGCCGAGCGGCTGGCCGACCTCGGCGGCGCCGTGCGCGTGCCGACCTCGCTCAACGTCATTTCGCTCGACCGGCGCGATTGGCGGACGCACGGGCTGCCGCCCGACTACGCCGACCGCGCCCGCCGCCTTGCCGACGCCTATCTGCAAATGGGCGCCGTTCCGTCGTTCACCTGCGCGCCGTACCAGGCGCTGCCGCCGCCCGCGTTCGGCGAACAGATCGCCTGGTCGGAATCGAACGCCGTCGCCTTCGCCAATTCCGTCCTTGGCGCCCGCACCAACCGCTACGGCGATTACCTCGACATCTGCTGCGCCCTGACCGGCCGCGCGCCCGCCGCCGGTCTGCATCTGCTGGATCAGCGGCGGGCGACCGTCGTCATCAAACTCGACGGCGTTCCGCCTGCGCTGTTGGAGCGCGACGATTTCTACCCCGTGCTCGGCTATCTGCTCGGTTCCATCGCTGGCGACGACATCGCGGCCGTCGTCGGAATCGAAGCGTGTCCCAGCGAAGATCGCCTGAAATCGCTCGTCGCCGCCGCCGCGACGTCCGGCTCCGTCGCCCTCGTCCATCTGGTCGGCATCACGCCAGAGGCGCCGACCCTCGACGACGCGCTCGGCGGCGCGCAGCCTGCGCGCGTCGTCGGCGTTTCGCTCGCGGATTTGCGCGACGCTCGCGCCACGTTGTCGACCGCGCACAATGAAAAACTCGGCGTCGTCGCCTTCGGCAGCCCGCATTGCAGCCTCGGCGAGTGCCGGGAACTTGCCCGACTGATGGCCGACCGGCGCAAGGCCGATTCCGTCCAGGTCTTCGTCACGACCAGCCGCGCCGTGCGCGACTTGCTCGAACGCGACGGCACACTGTCGACCTTGCGGGCATTCGGCGCCACCGTCACCGCCGACACTTGCATCGTCGTCGCCCCGCTCCTCCGGAACGTCTCAGGCGCGTTGATGACCAATTCGGCGAAATACGCCCACTATGGTCCGGGCATTCTCGGCGTCGGCGCCGTCTTCGGTTCGACCGAATCGTGCGTCGATTCGGCCGTTGCCGGCCGCGTCATCGTCGAGGACGGCCCATGGGCGATGTGACGGCGATTCAAGGCGAGCCGCTGATCGCTGGCGCTGCCCGCGGCCTGGCGCTCGTCACGGACACGCCGCTCAGTTTCTGGGGCGGACTCGATCCAGCCACCGGCGAAGTGATCGACCGCCGCCATCCCTGGTCCGGCGCTGTGGTGACGGGGCGGGTTCTGGTGCTGCCCCATGGCCGCGGTTCGTGCTCCGCCAGCGGCGTCTTTCTGGAAGCCGCCGCCAACGGCGTCGCCCCCGCCGCCGTCATCGTCTCCCGTGTCGATCCGATCGTCGGGCTCGGCGCCATTCTGGCCGACGAATTGCTCGGGCGGACCATCCCGGTGCTGCTCGTCTGCGACGCCGACCGGGCCGCGATCCAGGACGGAGACGACGTGACGATCGCCGCGGATGGGGCCATTCGGGTGCGACCGACGGCCGACTCCGACCGATCGCGGTAGCCAGATCGAACGGTCGCTACGACGAAACCGCCGACGCCGTGTGCAAGCCGGCCGCGGCGGCCAGCGCCTCGGCTTTGTCGGTCCGCTCCCATGGCACATCGAGATCGTCGCGGCCGAAATGGCCATACGCCGCCGTCTGCCGATAGATCGGTCGCCGCAAATCGAGCGATTCGATGATCGCCGCCGGCCGCAAATCGAAATGCTCTTCGATCAGCGACCGAATCGTCGCGTCCGGAACTCGGCCGGTGCCGAACGTCTCGATCATGATCGAAACCGGCTTGGCCATGCCGATCGCATACGAAATCTGAATCTCGAAGCGATCCGCCAACCCCGCCGCGACGACATTCTTCGCCACGTAGCGCGCGGCGTAGGCGCCGGAGCGGTCGACCTTGGTCGCGTCCTTGCCGGAAAAGGCGCCGCCGCCGTGCCGCGCCATGCCGCCGTAGGTATCGACGATGATCTTGCGGCCCGTCAGCCCGGCGTCGGCCATCGGGCCGCCGAGCACAAACCGGCCGCTCGGATTGATCAGGTAGCGCGTTTCGTCATCGAGCAATTCCGCCGGCACGACCCGCTTGACGACCTTTTCCCGCACGTCCCGTTCGATCGCGTCGTTGCTGACATCCTCGGCGTGCTGGGTCGAGACGACGATGGTGTCGATCCGGTACGGCTTGCCGTCGCGATATTCGACCGTCACCTGGCTCTTGCCGTCCGGCCGCAAATAGGACAGTTCCCCGCTCTTGCGCGCTTCCGCCAGCCGCCGCACGATCCGGTGCGCCAGCGAAATCGGCAATGGCATCAATTCCGGCGTTTCGTTGCAGGCGAATCCGATCATCATCCCCTGATCGCCCGCGCCGATCTGGTCGAACCGGTCGACGTTTCGCCCTTGCCGCACTTCGAGCGCCGCGCCCACCCCCGACGAGATCTCGGGACTCTGTTCTTTCAGCGCGACGACGACGCCGCAGGTGTTGGCGTCGAACCCGAACCCGGAATGGGTGTAGCCAATGTCGCGGATGACGTCGCGGACCAGATTCTGGATGTCCACGTAGGTCGAGGTGGTGATCTCGCCGAACACGAGAATCATTCCAGTCGTGGTCGCCGCCTCACAGGCGACTTTCGCGTCCGGGTCTTCCCGCAGCACCGCGTCGAGCACGGCGTCCGAAATCTGATCGCAGACCTTGTCGGGGTGTCCTTCGGTCACCGACTCCGACGTGAAGAAGGTCCGCTCGGCGGACAAGAAACTGTCCGATCCACGCGCCATCGCGTTGTCTCCTGTCGCAGCGCACGACTCGCCGGTCCAACCGCGGTCAATCGACCTACGTGCCGCCTTCCCAGGACGTCAGGTATCGCTGCTGCTCCGGGGTCAACTCGTCGATCGCGATCCCCATCGCCGCCAGTTTCAGCCGCGCGATCTCCTGGTCGATCTCTTCCGGCACCCGGTAGACCTTCGGCTCCAGCGTTTTGCCTTCGCGGACCAGATAGGCGACCGCCAGCGCCTGATTCGCGAAACTCATGTCCATCACGCTGGCCGGATGCCCTTCCGCCGCCGCCAGATTGATCAGGCGTCCTTCGCCAAGCACGATCAACCGCTGATCGTCACCGAGCACGAACTCTTCGACGAACGGCCGCAATGTCCGCCGCCCCTCGCCCGACATTTCCTCCAGCGCCTTGAGGTTGACCTCGGAATTGAAGTGACCCGAATTGGCGAGGATCGCGCCGTCTTTCATCTGCTCGAAATGGAGCCGGTCAATGACGTTGATGTTGCCCGTTGCGGTGACGAACAGATCGCCTAGCGCCGCCGCGCGGTCCATCGGCATCACCATGAAGCCGTCCATCGCCGCTTCGAGCGCCCGCACCGGATTGACTTCGGTCACGATCACATGCGCGCCCATGCCGCGCATGCGCATGGCGATCCCCTTGCCGCACCAGCCGTAGCCCGCGACGACGACCGTCTTGCCGGCCAGCAAGATGTTGGTCGCCCGCAAGATGCCATCGAGCGTGCTTTGCCCCGTGCCATAGCGGTTGTCGAAGAAGTGCTTGGTGTCGGCGTCGTTGACGGCGACGATCGGAAACTTCAGCAAGCCGTCGTTCGCCAGCGCCTGATGGCGGATCACGCCGGTCGTCGTCTCTTCGGTGCCGCCGATAATGGCCGGCAGCAATTCCTGCCGCTCCTGGTGGAGCATCATCACGAGATCGGCGCCGTCGTCGATGACGATGTTCGGCCGATGGTCGAGCGCCGCGTTGATGTGGCGAAAATAGGTCTGATTGTCTTCGCCCTTGATCGCGAAAACGGGAATGCCTTCATCGACCAGCGCCGCCGCGACGTCATCTTGCGTCGAGAGCGGATTGCTGGCGCAGAGGACCGCATCCGCTCCGCCGGCCTTGAACGTCAGCGCGAGATTGGCCGTCTCGGTCGTGATGTGGGCGCAGACGACCATCCGGATGTCGGCCAGCGGCCGCTCCCGCGCGAATTGCTCCCGAATCTGGCGCAACACCGGCATCTCCCGGGCCGCCCAGTCGATCCGCCGCCGCCCGTCCGGCGCGAGCGACGGATCCTTGATGTCGAACGGTTTGGCGCTCGAACGCTGCGTCGCCGCGGTCATGCGTTGTCCTTTCTCATCGCTCCGCTGGCGATTCGAGCGCCAGCGTCCGGCAGCGCGCCGGTTCGCGAAACCACGCTGCCTGCAAAACGCCGGCCTGCTCCGGAAACGTCTGCGCGAAGCGCGCGACGAATTCGTCGGCGTCGTAGCGGTGCTCCTGCGTGCCGAACCGCTCGATCGCATACGTTGCCGCCAACGCTCCGAGGCGGCCCACCACCGGCAGCGGCAAACCGAGGAGGAGTCCTTTCAATAATCCCGCCCGATAGGCGTCGCCGCCCCCGGTCGGATCGACCAACGGCGCGGCCGGGGCGATCGGAATCTCGATCCGCTCGCCCCGCCAGTAGAGTTCGGAACCTTGCGCGCCGTAGGTGACGGCCACGAACGGCGCTCGTTCGAGGATGTCCGCGACGCGCAATCCGGTCTTCTGCTCGATGACGGCGAATTCGTAGTCGCTGCCGATCACGGCCCAGGCCAGATCGATCCCTTCCCGCACGTCGTCGGCCGGCAACGCCACCACCTGCTGCGATGGGTCGTAGACCAACCGGCAACCGGCGGCGCTGAATTCTTGCGCGTGCCGCCGCATCGCTTCGATCGTCGTCGGTCCGACCACGCCAAACATCGCGCCGCGGGCGACCTCGGCGACGGAGATGTCCGCCGCGAGCCGCGAGGCGCCGGGATAGAAACCGGCGATTTGATTGCCGGTCAGGTCGGTCGACATGAACGACGAACCGGTCAGCATCTCGGCATCGGTCCGCACCAGCCGCATGTCGACGCCGATCCGCTCGAACGTCGCCCGATAGTCGGCAAAATCGGAACCCCCGGCCCCGACCAGCGCCGGCCGCTCGCCCAGCAACGCCAGGTTGTAGGCGACATTCCCGCCCACGCCGCCGCGCAGCCGCACGAGCGAATCGAAGAGAAAACTGACCGAGAGCACGTGCACCTTGTCGGGCAAGATGTAGTCGCGGAAGGAACCGGGAAAGCGCATGATGTGATCGAAGGCGATCGATCCGCTCACGACGATTCGTGGGACGCTCCCCACCCCGGCCGATCCGTCCATTCGCCTCTCGACCACTCCTATCGGCCCGCGACGCGGCCATGCGAGCGCCCGGCCCGGGACGCCGCGGGGAGAATAGCACGGCGGCGCGCGCCTACGGTCG
>JAICJJ010000584.1 GCA_025928535.1 Thermomicrobiales bacterium | reverse complement strand
TCCCGCAGCCAGCGCGCGGCGTCCTTGGCGTGATAGGTGATGATCCGGCCCGCGCCCGCGCGCTTGATCGCCGTCAGCGTTTCGAGCGTGACGCGCCGTTCGTCGATCCAGCCGAGTTGCGTCGCCGCTTTCACCATCGCGTATTCTCCCGAGACGTTGTAGGCGATCAACGGCGCGTCGAAGGCATCGCGCGCCTGCCGCACGATGTCGAGGTACGGCAGCGCCGGCTTGATGATGATCAGATCGGCGCCTTCATCGAGGTCGATCGCGATCTCGCGCATCGCTTCCCGCGCGTTGGCCGGGTCCATCTGGTGCGAGCGGCGATCGCCGAACGCCGGCATGCTCGCCGCCGCTTCGCGAAACGGCCCGTAAAACGCCGAAGCGTATTTCACCGCGTACGACATGATCGGCGTCTGCGGCAGACCCGCCGCGTCGAGCGCCGCCCGGATCGCCGCCACCCGTCCATCCATCATGTCGGACGGCGCGACGATGTCGGCGCCCGCTTCGGCGTGGCTGACCGCGATCCGCGCCAGCAGATCGAGCGTGCGGTCGTTGTCGACCTCGCAGCCGTCGAGAATGCCGCAGTGACCATGGTCGGTGTATTCGCAGGCGCAGGTATCGGCGATGACCAGCAGATCGGGCGCTTCCCGCTTGATGGCGCGGACCGCCTGCTGGACGACGCCGTTCGGATCGAAGGCGCCGGAGGCGGCGCGGTCTTTTTCTTCCGGAATGCCGAACAGGAGCACCGCGCCGATGCCGAGTTCGGCGAGTTCGGCCAACTCGGCCGGCAATTCATCGACCGACAACTGCATCTGGCCCGGCATCGACATGATCGGTCGGCGGACGCCATGTCCGTAGGTGATGAACAGGGGGTAGATGAAATCGGCGGGGTGCAGCGTCGTTTCGCGCACCAGCCGCCGCATCGCCTCCGTTCGCCGCAAGCGCCGCGTGCGCTGGAACGGCGGCAAATCGATCCCGTTCGAGCCGGAGCCGTTGTCAAACATCCCCATGGTCAATCTCACGCTCCCTTCCCGTCGCTTGCGACGTTCGGATTTCGTTGCGTTGCGTCGGCCGCGATTGCGTCCCGTTGCTCGCGCCGCCACGCCGCGAGTGCGGCTGCGATGCCCTCGGCCGACGGCTCAGCCGCGACGGCCGCCACTTCGTATCCAAGCGCCCGCGCCGTCTCCGCCGTCACCGGCCCGACGCAAACCGCGGGCACGCGGGCGGCCGCCAGAAATGCCGGACCCAGTTCTTCCGCAAGCCGGCGCGCGCTCGATGGCGAAGCGAAGGTCAGCGCGTCGATTTCCCCGGCGAGCAGCCGCGCGCGCGCCGCCGGGTTCCCGTCACCGTTCGGCACGGTCCGGTAGGCGACGACCGTGTCCACGATCGCTCCCAGCGCCGCCAATTCATTCCGGATGGTGTCGCGCGCGAGGTCGCCATGTGGATACAAGACGCGCGCCCCGTCCATCCCGAGCGGCCGCAACGCCGCGACGATCCCCTCGGCCTGCGATTGCGTCGGCAATACGTCAACGCGCATCCCGGCCGCTGCGAGCGCAGCGGCGGTGGCGGGGCCAACCACCGCGACCCGCATCCGCTCCGGCAGTGCGGCGCCGACGAACGCGACGCGCCGCGTGATGCGGTCGGCGGCGTTGGCGCTCGTCACGATGATCCAGTCGTACGCGCCATCCGCCGCGGCACGAAGCGCCCGATCCAGCGGCGCCCAATCGTCCGGATCGTCGATCCGAATGACCGGCCAGGAAAGCGGCTCCGCGCCGGCCGCGGTCAACGACGCGATCAACGACGCCGCCTGCTCGGCTGGTCGCGTGACCAGCACCCGAAGTCCGGCCAACGGTACTCCATGCACGCTCGACTCCGAGTCAACCGTCGCAGGCACGGGGAATCGGGTCGTCCCGGCATCGAGCCGCGCCTGGAGGGAGCGGGCGATGTCGGCGGCGTGCGCTTCCGGATCTGCGGCG
The DNA here is from genome assembly GCA_025928535.1 of Thermomicrobiales bacterium. GTDB lineage: Bacteria > Chloroflexota > Chloroflexia > Thermomicrobiales > UBA6265 > JAICJJ01. Next base: position 69 of record JAICJJ010000584.1, on the reverse strand, counting down.
TCGAGCGTCTCGTCGGCCCAGACGACGCGGCCCGCGTCGTTGGCGAGCATCGCCCGCAGCCGAAGCGCG
>JAICJJ010000454.1 GCA_025928535.1 Thermomicrobiales bacterium | reverse complement strand
TCGACGGCGCCGCCGCCGCCGATCGGCGACGTCATTCCCGTGCCTGGCAACCAGCCCAGGCGGACCGAAAAGAGGATGATCAACATCAGGCCGAACCAGAACGACGGCAGGCTGAGGCCCCAGGTCGCAAGGAGCATGATGCCACGATCAATCGCGGAGCCACGACGCACGGCCGACGCCATGCCGAGCGCCGTGCCGAGGGTGAACGAGACGAGGATGGCGGCCGCGGCAAGCAATGCCGTGTTGCGGAACCGATCAAGCACTTCGTCCAGGACGGGCCGACGCAGCACGATCGAATCGCCGAGATCCCCATGGGCGACCCGTCCGATCCACCGGAAATACTGGACGATCACGGGCTGATCGAGGCCAAGGTCGTGGCGGAGGGCCCGCACCTCGTCCATGCTGGCCGTTGGGCCAAGCATGATTTGCGCCGGATCGCCGGGCGTCAGATGAATGATGCCGAAGACGACGATCGAAACGCCGAAGACGACGGCGATCATCCAGAGAACTCGACCCACGAGATACCGGGCCATGCGAGTTCCTTTAGTGCGCGAGCGGTTGACGCCGCCGGGATCATCGCGCACCGCCGATGTGCGCGCAATTAGCGGGCTGGCATGCTGCTGTCGTTGCGGTCGGTCGCCGACCAGCGCCGATCGCGGGACGGCCGGCGGCGATCCGGCATCGCCACGAGTTCGCCGCCTGCTCTCGCTTTCCCTTCATCAATGCAGAAACGGAGCGGCGGCGGACCCGCGCGCTCCGTTTCTGACTCCCCCGGCCGGCCCGGACGTCGCGCCGCGGGCCGACCCCTCTCACCCCCGCCGCCTGTGGCTTACCACAGGCGCCGCGCCGCGTAGAATCGCGACGAGTAGTAGTCGGAATTGATGTCGCTGACGACGACGCCGGTCGATTCGTTTTCGGCATTCACCATCTGGCCGTTGCCGATGTAGACGCCGACGTGCGACAGCCCCGGCCGGAACGTGTCCTGGAAGAAGACGAGATCGCCAGGCTGCAACTGGTCGCGCGAAACCGGCGAACCATCCTGGACCTGCTGGAACATGTCGTGGGTGATGTCCTCGCCCAGCGTGTTCTTGATCACCCACTCGGCGAAGCCAGAGCAATCGAACGCGCTCGGGCCGGCGCCGGCGTAGACGTAGGGATAGCCGACGAATTTCTGGGCGTAGTTGGCGATGCCTTGTCCGCCGCCGCCCCCGCTGCTTCCGCCGCCACCGCTGTTCGCATTTCCGCCGCCGCAATTGCTGTTGTTGCCGTTCTTGCCGCGCTTGCCGGGCGCACAATTGGCGGCGTCGGCGCTGCTCGAGTCAGTCGGCGGCGCAGCGTCGGCGCTCGTGTCGGTCGGAGCGGCCGCGGCCGTGGTGTCCTGAGCCGGCGCGGCGTTGGCCGGCGCCTGCCAGGCGATGAACGACGCGTGGACGAATCCGGCGGCGCCGAAGCAATTGACCGGCTGCCATTCGCCTTGCGTGTTGCCGATGACGTCGACCTGGCTGCCTTCCGGCAGGACGCCCATCGACGGCGCATTGAAATCGGCGGCGGTCCGGCATTCCGCGCCGTCGCCGTTGGTGCCGGCGATCCAGGCGGTCGCGATCGGCGTCTGCGCCGCGCCGGGGCCGCTTGCGGCCTGGCCATTGTCGGCCGGAGCCGCGCCAGCGTTCGGATCGCCGGCCGGGGCGGCATTGGGATCGGACGCCGGGGCGGCGTTCGGGTCGGCGGCAGGCGCTGCGTTCGGATCAGTCGCGGGCACCGCGTTGGGATCGGTCGCGCCGGCGTTCGGATCCGTCCACGTGCCATCGCCTTGCCCGGCCGAGCCATCGGTCGCGGCCGGCGCGCCGGCGTTGGGGTCAGTCCATGTCCCATCGCCTTGCTGGCCGGAACCATCGGCGGCCTGAGCGCCCGCATTTGGATCGGCGGCGGGAGCGCCCGCGTTCGGATCGGTCCAGGTTTGATCGCCTTGCCCGGCGTCGGCGGGCGCGGCGGCCGACGCCGCATTCGGATCGGCCGGCGCTTCCTGCGCGTAGGTCGCGGTCCCGATCGGCGACAGCCCGGAAGCGGGCAGGTAGCCGCCATCGACGGCATACCACGCCGACCCGTCGGCCGCGTAGATCGGGCCATCCTGAATGGTCACATCGGAACCGGCGGGATAGGAGCCGATCGATTCGGCGTCGTAGCCGGGCGCGGCCCGGAGGAGCATTTCGCTGCCAGAAGTGTTTTCAGCGGCGGACCCGGCTCCGAGGTCGGCGGCGCGCGCTGCGGGCGGCGCAACCGTAATGAGCCCAACGACAACGGCCATGACAGCGGTGCACCGCCATCCGGCCAGGAGGCATGCCCTGACCACAGTTCCTTCCCTCCCAGATCCTCGGCCAAGGGAGCCACCCTCGCCGGCCCGCGGGGTCGGGCATTCAGGATCCGATTCCCCAAGAACTGGTCCGGTCGTGAAGACCGGTTGCGACGCCGGCCGCGGACTCCATCCCAACCGCGACCGTCATCGAAACAAGAACCCCGGACGAACGGGCCATCCATCCCGTTGCGCCGGGGTCGAACGCGTCAGCGTCGGTTGTTGGCTCCCTCGTTCAGTCCCCACTGAATCGAGGTCACAAGCGTCACGGCATCGGTTGCGCGGACATCGATCGCCTGGCGATGCTGCATCGGCGATCCTTGCGTCGCGCCGCTGCTCCTCGTCATGCGCTCGTCTCCAGCAGGACGCTCCCCATCCGGAGATCGTCCTCGATCCGCTCGGCCACCACGCCACCCGTCGCCGACGGGCGGGGAGTGGTTCGACGGTACCAGAGGGACGAACGGCTTGTCAATCACTCCGTACGGCGAAAGGGGCCGAAACCGCTCGCCGGCCAGGTAATCCGCTCCCCCACCGGCGCCGGAGCGGCGCTCAACGACGGCCTCGCGGCGTACGCCTCGCCAATCGCTCGCTACGCCGGTGGCACGGGCGCGATCAACGAGGACATCGGTAGCGACGGCAATTGCAGCGTCTGGACCGCCCGACACCCGGCTCGATCGCCGCCAGGGTTCGGGAGATCGCGGCTGGAGAG
>JAICJJ010000157.1 GCA_025928535.1 Thermomicrobiales bacterium | reverse complement strand
GGTTTGCCGGGCGCTGCGCGCTGGCGGCGACGTTCAGGCCGGTTTGCGCCGCATCCAGAAACTGCCGCCGGCGCCCCACCAGGGCGAGCGGGGAAACGTCGCCCGCAGTTCGTCCAGATGATTCTGGGCGAGCCAGGCATTGGCCAGCACGACCTCGAAGGCGGCGTTGAAGGCGAGAAACGCCTGGAGCAGATATTGCTCGCTCCAGAAGAGAAATTTCTGCCGCAACCAGTCTTCCGGATATTCCCGCGGCAGGAAGATGTCGTGCAGGTGGACGATCACGCCCGGCGCCAGCCGCGGCAAGATGTCGAGGTAGAGGCGGTTGACGTCGCTGTCGCATTTGACGACGTGCGAACTGTCGATGAACAGGATGTCGCCCGCTTCCAGCCGCTCGAACGTCTCCAACCGAACGTCCTGCACCCGTGCAGCAAGCAGCGACGTCAGGCCGGGGAAGCCGCCGCGCAGCACGTCGTCCGGGTACGGCTCGATGCAGGTCAATTCGCCCGTTCCGTTGGCGACGAGCGCCTGCGCCGAAAGCCGGGTCGAAAAGCCGGAGCCGACTTCGAGGATGCGCCGCGGCCGAACGTGACGGACCATGCCGTAGAGCGCCAGGGCGTCCGTGCCGGAAAACATCGGGTTGGCGAAGTGGAACGCATGCGCGGCGCCGGTCGGCTCGTGCGGGAATGCGTCGTATTCGGCCTGAAAGCGGCGAAAGGCGCGGAGCAGGTCGAGTTGACCGGGTTCGTTCATGTCGATGCCGGGCAGGTCGGAGACGCGTTCCCACAAGGCGTCCGGGAGAGCGCGGGTGTCCGGGATCGGCGAATAGAAATGGACCGGGGTCACGTGAACTCGATGTTCTTCCCAGAGGCGGAAGTAGCGACGATAGTCGGGGAGAAACGCGTATGACGTGAGGAGGGGGGCGAGCAGCCGCGCGACTTCGTCTCGGTAGTCGGGTTGCGCGGCGTAGCGGCGCAACGCCGCCGCGACCGCCGACCAGGCGATCTCCTCGTCCGGCTTGTCCATCTGATGACGCTCCTTACGGATTCTGATCGGCGCCGCCGGCCGCGACTGCTGCCTGCATCTCGCGAAACCGCGTCGCCCACGCGTCGCTTTCTGCGTCGGCCAGTTTTTGCGTGCGCGGATCGGCGATCGTCAGCGTGTCGGCGTCGGGGATGCCGAGAAAGGACAGCAGCGCCCGCGTGGTCGGCGCGTAGTCGCGAGCGAGTCGTTCGTAGGCGACCCGATGGGGCACGATGCAGCTTTCGGCGCAAAAGCGGTCGATCGCGGCTTCTTCCTTCAGCACCGTCTGGAGCAGGTTGTCGATGCCGGCGTAATCGAATTCCGGCGTCTTGAGCGGAACGGTCGGGCGCGGGCCGCGTTGCCCCCAGACGCCCGATTCGCGTGCTTTCCAGTAGGAAATCGCCTGCCGCGCCTTGTCGTCGCGAGTGATCCAGACATAGCGCAGATTCGGGAAGAGCCGGTCGAAGATCTCGGCGCGGGAAAGGTCGGCGTAGGCTGGAAACTGGCGGCAATACGCTTCGAAGCCGAGCAGTTGCCGCCAGAGGAGTTTCGCGCCGAAGACGCCGTTCGGCGTCGAGCGCTCGCGGATGAGGCGATCGACGAAGGCGTCCGGCGCGTGGGCGTCCCACCGCTGCATCCACATCGCCAACTTGGCGCCGAAAAATTCTTTCGGATCGCCGGCCACTCCGCTGCCGGCGAGCGCCTGGCAGAGGAGCGTGCTGCCGCTGCGGGCGGTGCCGAGCACCAGATAGGTCGTGCGTGTCTCCCGTTCCCCCATCCGTTCCCCGTCGCCCCCTCGTTCGCCGGTCCGTGTGGAAAAGATGATACGCGGTGAGGCGGGTCGGCGAGTTGAGAAGGCGAGGAGTCGCGGAATCGAGAAGGGAGCCACCTCGTCCCCTGGTCATGCTGAGCCGCAGCGAAGCATCTCGGCCTCGCCTTTCGAAACGACGAGATCCTTCGACTGCGCTCAGGATGACCACCCCGAAGAATGACGCCTGCTCGCGCAGCATGACCGCTCGGGTAATGGCGGTCGGAGCGGCGCCGGGCGGCCGTCAAATCAGGAAGGCGCCATTGGCGAAGATCGGGCGGCCGTCGAGGTCGATCGCGCCGGCCTTGCGCAAATCCTTGACGATGTCCCAGTGCAGCGCCGAGTCATTCCGGCCGCCGCATTCGACGTACGAGCGGCCGAGCGCCAGATGGATCGTGCCGGCGATCTTTTCGTCGAACAGGATGTCGCCGGTAAAGCGGTCGATCCCATCGTTGACGCCGATGCCGAATTCGCCGAGCCGGCGCGCGCCCGAATCGAGCGCCAGCGCCTGCAGCAGCAGCGCTTCGCCGCGCGTCGCGCTCGCCTCGACCACCGCGCCAGCCCGAAAGACGAGCCGGATGCCCTCGATTCGCTGGCCCGCCCACGATGCCGGCTGCTCGAAGGCGATGACGCCTTCGGCGGAGTCTTCGACCGGAGCGGTGTAGATTTCCCCGTCCGGCAGGTTGATTCGGCCGTCGCCGACGACCCAGCGTCGCCCGGCGACCGAGAACGACAGGTCCGTGCCGGGTCCCGTCAGGCGGACCTGCCGTCCGCCTTTCAGCGCCGCCGCCATCGTCCGCCAGCGGGCGGCATCGTGCGACCAGGGCCGCAAGACCGCACACCAGAAGCGGTCGAAGGTTTCATCGAGCGCCGTGCCCGCCGCCGTCGCGAATGCTTCGTTCGGCAGGCGAACGAGGGTCCAGCGGGCGCGCGCCGTCCGCAGCGCCGAAAGTTCCCCCATCGCCCGTCGGTGGGCCGCGATTCGCTCCGGCGCGATCCCGGCGAATTCGTGCGGATTGCGCCCCCCGCGCAACCCGATATAGACGTCGGCCCATTCCAGCGCCTGCCGTTCCAGATCGGCGGGCCGCCCGATCAGATCGTCCGAACCGAAGCGAAGCAGGGCGCGTTGGAGCCAGGCCGACGCGAAATGCACCTGGGGATCGGCGCCAGCGACGAGCGCCGCTTCGTAGACCGCCTGCGCCGCCGGGAACGTCTCCGGTTCGACCATCGCGATCAGGACGCGGTCGCCTGGCCGCACCTCGGTCGAATAGCCGACCAGAATCTCTGCCAGATCGCGCCAGCGGGGATCGATCATCCGGAGAGGCCGTTGTCGCGGGTCACCTGAGCGTACCAACGGCCGCTCCGCTTGATCGTTCGTTCCTGGGTCGCGAAATCGACATAAACGAGGCCAAAACGACGGCGATAGCCTTCGTTCCACTCGAAGTTGTCGAGGAGCGACCAGACGAAGTAGCCGCGAAGGGGAACGCCCGCTTCGATCGCGTCTAGCGACGCCAGCAGGTAGTCGTGAATGAAGCGTTCGCGGTCTGGATCGTCGATGACGCCGTCGATCGGGCGGTCGTCGTAGGCGGCGCCGTTTTCGGTGATGTAGATGGCGGGCGGCGCATAGTCGCGGTGGACGCGCGTCAGCGTGTCGTAGATGCCGCGCGGATAGACTTCCCACCCCGTGGCGGTCACCGGCGCGCCCGGCGGAGTGACCGGCACGATATCGATCGGCGGCACGAGCGGCGCGTGCCGCACCACCGCGCGCTGATAATGATTGATCCCGAGAAAGTCGATCGGCTGGGCGATGCGGCGCAGATCGTCCGCGCGAATCTCCGGCATTTCGTCGCCGAATTGCAGCAGCAGTCCCGTCGGGTAGGCGCCGCGAAAGATCGGATCGAGAAACCACTGATTGGCGTAGACATCGGCGTGTTCGGCCGCTTCGAGATCGGCGGCGCGGTCGGTGGCCGGCGCGGTTTCGGCGAGGTTGAGGGCGATGCCCGCTTCGTCGCCCGGGGCCATCTCGGCCCGCAAGGCGTCCATCCCTTCGGCATGCGCCAGCAACAGATAGTGGCCGGCGGCGAGCGCGGGACGGACGCCGTGGAGGCCGGGCGCGTGAATGCCGAGGAGATGGCCGAAGACCGAATGAATGAATGGCTCGTTGATCGTCATCCAGCGACGGACGCCGGACCCGAGCGCCCGGGCGACCGCGTGGACGTATTCGCCGAACCGGCTGGCCGTGTCCCGATTCGTCCAGCCGCCGGCGTCTTGCAACGATTGCGGCAGATCCCAGTGATAGAGGGTGACGAACGGTTCGATGCCGGCGGCGTGGAGCGCGTCGATCAGCCGCCGGTAGTGATCCAGCCCCGCTTCGTTGATGCGGCCCCGACCGTCCGGGATGATCCGCGGCCAGGCGATCGAAAATCGATACGCGCCGAGCCCGAGTTCCCGCATCAGCGCGATGTCCGCCGGAAAGCGATGGTAACTGTCGCAAGCGATGTCGCCGTCGGTTCCGTCGGCAATCTTGCCGGGCGTATGAGAAAAGACATCCCAGATGGAGGGGCCGCGCCCCTCATCCCGCACGGCGCCTTCGATCTGATAGGCGGACGTCGAGGCGCCCCAGACGAAGTCAGGGGGAAACAGGGCGTCGGCGGTCGGCATCGGACAGGTCTCCGTCATGGGGTGACTCGGTCGGGCGCGCCGGCCGGGCCGTCAATCAGGCTCCGATTATGGCAGGAGATGGCGACGGGCGGCGTTCAGGCGCGGGCCGGCCGCCGTTCCGCCGCGGCGCTCGCCCGTTCCCGCGCAATGTCCGTGACGCGGGCCAAATCGATCTTGCCGATGCCGGCCAGCGGCAACGCCTCGACCTCGTGAAAATCGCGCGGCGATGGCCGGCCGATTGGCGGCAATCCGCGTTCGGCCAGCGCCCGCGTCAATTCGGCCGGGGTGTGGGTGACCGGGACGTGGAGCACGACGATCCGTTCCCCGGCGGCTTCGTCCGGCACAGCGGCGACCGCCGCCCGCGGCACGCCGTTTTCGTCCGCGCCGAGGATCGCGCCAAGCGCTTCTTCGAGCGGCGCGAAGGGAACCATTTCGCCCCCGATCTTGGCGAAGCGACTGATCCGGCCGACGATCGTGATGAATCCATCTTCGTCGATCGTGGCGACATCTCCCGTCCGGTACCATCCCTCCTGAACCACGGCGGCGGTCGCCGCCGGCTGGTCGAGATAGCCGAGCATCAGATTCGGTCCGGTCGCCCAGAGCATGCCTCGCTGATTCGGTCCGAGCGGCTCGCCCGTCTCCAGATCGGTGACGCGGACGCGGACGCCTGGCGCGGGGCGGCCGACCGTGCCGGGCCGATTTCCCGCTTCGGCCGGGCCGATCGCCCGGTTCGGCGGGATGTTGGCGGAAATGAGCGGCGACATTTCGGTCGCGCCGTAGCCTTCGCCGAGCAGGATGCCGAATCGTTCCTCGAACGCGTGAGTCAGGTCGGGGCTGAGGCGTTCGCCGCCGGCGAACGCGACATCGACCGACGCGAAATCTCCGGGCGGCACGCGGTGCAGATACGAGCGGAAAAAGGTCGGCGTCGCCAGCAGGATCGTGACGTGATGCTTGCGGCTGAGGGCGCCGATTGCCCGGCCTTCCAGCGGGTTGGTGTGATAGACGGCGGCGACATCGTTCGCCAGCGCCGTCCAAAGCGTGATGGTGAAGCCGAAGGCGTGGAAAAAGGGCAAGACGCCGAGCATGACGTCGCTCGGTTGCAACCGGATCACGGCGTTGACGGCATCGACGTTCGACTCGACATTGCCCCAGGAGAGAACCGCTCCCTTCGGCACGCCAGTCGTACCCGAGGTGAAGACGACCGCCAGCGGATCATCGCGCCGAAACCGATCGAAGCCGACGACGCGCGCCAGCAACGACGCCGGCATGGCGTAGGCGAGCGCCGCCGCGGCGATCTTGTCCCGCCAACCAATTTCCGTCGCGATCTCTTCCAGCACGATCAGATCGGCGGCCGGCCGAAACGGCAGCCGTTCCAGAAAACGGCGGCTGGTCACGACGTGGCGAACGCCAGCCAGTTGGATGCAGCGATCGACCGTTGCGCCCGGCAGCGAATAGTTCAGGTTGACGAGCGTGCGGCCATCGAAGGCCAGCGCGAGGTTGGCGACGACGGCGGCGACGGTCGGCGGCAGCACGACGCCGACCCGACGTTCGTCCGGGGCGAGATGGCGGCGCAGCAGGCGACGCAGGGCGAAAGCGCGGACGAGCGTTTCGATGCCCGTCAGCGAGGCGCCGGTCGAATCGGCGATCTTCATCCGGCGGGGGCGCTTGCGGCAGGCGGCGACCACCCGCCGCAGCAGCGTCGCTTCGCCGGATGGTCGCGCCGTCGCATCGGGCATCGTCGCCTCCAATCGCGTCGCGTCAGGGGGCGGAAACGGCGCCGACATCGGTCGCGGCGTGGTCGCCGCGCACGAGGACGACCGGAGCCGGGCTGCGACGCAGCATCCGTTCGGCGACGTGGCCGACGCGCCAACGTTGGCCGCCGCTGCCGCCGTGCGTCGTCATCACGATCAGATCGCCGCCGCGCGTCAGCGCGAGCAGTTCGGCCGCGGGGTCGCCCCGGCGCAGTTCGACCGCCGCCGCGATCCCGTCGGCCGCGAGTTCAGCCGCGATGGCGTCGAGATGCGCCGCCAAAATGCCGGCAGGCGCGTCGTCGTCGGCAACGACGCCCACCAGATGGAGCGGCCGGCCCTGCGACTGCCCGAGGGCGCGCGCCAATCGGACCGCACGGGTGGCGACGGGCGAGCCGTCGAGCGGCACGACAATGCGGCCGTCGGCGGCGGGCAGCGCGACATCGTCGCTGGCGCGGACGATCAGGGTCGGGGCGGGAGCATGGCGAGCGACGCGATCGGCCACGCTGCCGAAGAGAAGTTGTCCGCCGGCGCCGCGCCCCCGACTCGTCATCGCGATCAGATCGACCTCGGCTGCCGCCTCGACGATCCGCTCCGCCGGGTCGCCGGCGGCCGTTC
>JAICJJ010000501.1 GCA_025928535.1 Thermomicrobiales bacterium | reverse complement strand
GTTCGGCGTCATCTTCGCCGGCCTGCTCTTCGGCGCGCTCAGCGCCGGCGCGAACCGGATGCAAGCGGTCGCCGGCACGTCGAAAGACCTCGTCTCGGTCCTGCTCGGTCTCGTGATTCTGTCGGTCTCCGCGTTCGCCGCGATCGACGCCTACCGGCGCCGCCGGCAGCAAGCGGCGCGGGCCCGCAGCGGCGTCCGCGACCGCGCGTCCGAAGACGCCGGCGAGCCGGAAATCGAGCGGCAACCAGAAGCGCCGGCGCTGTAGGAGGCGACGAACGTGGAACACCTGCAAAGCATCTTCGTCGTCGCCCTCCTCGCGGCCACCGTGCGCTCGACGGCGCCGCTCCTCTTCGCGGCGATGGGCGGCCTCCTCTCCGAACGCTCCGGCGTGATGAACATCGGCCTGGAAGGCTTCATGCTCCTCGGCGCGTTCGCGGCGGCGGCCGGGTCGTATTTCACCGGCCAGCCCTGGCTCGGGCTGGTCGTCGCGGTCATCGTCAGCGCCGTCGCCGGCGCGGTCTACGCCGTCTGGGCGATCTCGCTGCGCGCCGACCAGATCGTCGCGGGAACCGCGATCAACCTGCTCGGCGTCGGCCTAACGGCGTTTCTCGTCCAGCGGATCTGGAATCAGGCCGGCGGCTCGCCGACGGTCGCCGGCTTGCCGTCGTTCGGCGGCATCAGCATCCTCGTGCCCGTGTCGTTTCTGCTCGTGCCGGTCGTCTGGTGGACGCTGGCGCGGACGAAAGCGGGTTTGCGGGTGATGGCGTCGGGGGAAAGCCCGACGGCGGCGGAAAGCGTCGGCATCGACGTGCCGCGCTACCGCTACGCCTGCGTCATCACGGCGGGCGCCCTGGCCGGGCTCGGCGGCGCGTATCTCTCCATCGGCGACCTGTCGCAATTCACGACGAACATGACGGCCGGGCGCGGCTTCATCGCGCTGGCGGCGGTCATCTTCGGCAACTGGACGCCCCTCGGCGCGCTCGGCGCGACGCTCCTCTTCGGCTTCGCCCAGGCGCTGCGCTTCCAGGTGCAGGCGCTTGGTTGGCCGATTCCGCAAGAATTGATCATCGCCTTGCCCTATCTCCTGACGCTCGTCGCCATCACCGGCCTCGTCGGCCACTCGACGCCCCCGGCCGGGTTGGGCCGCCATGCGACGGCGGACTGAAGGACGAGTCGGGAAGTCGGGGAGTCGGGAAGAGGGAACCGGCGCGCAGCCAACCCGTCATTCCGAACGGCGTGAGGAATCCGTTCCGTCCGGCCAATCGCCATCGCGCAACGAGCACGGATTCCTCCTGCGTCGCAATGACGCGAGGGAGCGGATCGTCGCTCCCGAAGTGGCGCGAGGGATGGACGTCTTTCCCGCCATCGGCCGTTCGAACCTTGTTGACCAAAAATTCAGTCAAGGCAATAATCGGGCTCTGAACTCGCTGCGCGACAGGAACTGGCCGGGACCGCTGGCGCGTCCGGCCCGCGTGCAAAGGAGCGTGCCGATGACGGCGATCCCGACAGCCTCCCGAAGCGGCGCCAGCGCCGATGCCGCTCCCGCCTGGCGGATGCCCGCCGAGTGGGCGCCGCACGAGCGGTGCCTGATGGCCTGGCCGACCCGGCGCGAACTCTGGGGCGACCAGTTCGAACCGGCGAAGGAGGAATACGCGGCGGTCGCGCGGGCGATCGCCCGCTTCGAGCCGGTCCTGATGGCCGCCCTCCCCGGCAGCGGGGACGAGGCGCGCGCGCGGTGCGGGCCGAACGTCGAGGTGGTCGAACTTCCGCTCGATGATTCGTGGTTGCGCGATTCCGGGCCGATCTTCGTGCTCGGTCCCAATGGCGAGCGCGCCGGCGTCGATTTCAGGTTCAACGCCTGGGGCGAACGTTTCCACCCGTTCGTCGACGACGACCTGTTTCCGCAACGCCTGCTGGCGCGCCTCGGCATCGACCGCATCGCCTCGCCGATGGTGCTGGAAGGCGGGTCGATCGCCGTCGACGGCGAGGGCACGCTGATCACCACCGAGCAATGCCTGCTCAATCCCAATCGCAACCCGACCTGGACGCGGGAGGAGATCGAAGGGGAGTTGCGCCGGACCCTCGGCGTCGAGACGATCGTCTGGCTGCCCTTCGGCGTCGCGGAAGATTCGGTCACCGACGGCCATGTCGATGGCGTCTGCGCCTTTGTGCGGCCGGGCGTCGTCCTCCTGCAAACCGTCGCCGATCGCGCGGACCCGAATTGGGAGCGCTCCGAGGCGAACCGGCGGCGCCTGGCCGACGCGCGGGATGCTCGTGGTCGCCGGCTCGAGGTGATCGAGATGCCCTATCTGGCCCGGGCCGAAGTCGGCGGGCGGATGGTGCGCGTGCCGCCGGTCAATTTCTACGTCGCGAATGGCGGCGTCGTCGCGTCCCTGTCCGGAGCCGCGACGGACGGCGCGATGCTCGACATCATTGCCGCCGCGTTTCCCGAGCGCGAAGTCGTGCCGGTGACGGCGCGCGTCATCGGCTACGGCGGCGGCGGCATCCACTGCATCACGCAGCAAGTGCCAGCGGCGGAGCGAGCCGATGTCTGAGCGCCGCTTGCTGACCGCATTCGCCCCACCGCCGTCGCCGATGGCCAGGTCCGGCGAGCGGCGGGAGCCGTTCCGGGTCGGGCTGGTGCAGGAATCGTGGCGGCCGGATCCGGCGGAGCACGAGGCCGCGCTTGCCGCCGGCGTTCGCGAGGCGGTCGAAGCGGG
>JAICJJ010000018.1 GCA_025928535.1 Thermomicrobiales bacterium | reverse complement strand
CGAAGATTTCGCGGTGACGCGGGCGCGCGTGGAAGCGCTCGGCGAACCCGGGCAGCGCCGATTTCGGATGCTGGCGCTGGCGGGCGGCCGGACGACGATCGTCTGGATGGAAAAGCAGCAATTGCAGGCCCTGGGTCTGGCGCTGGAGCAACTGCTGAGTCAACTCCCCGACGGCGAGGGCGAAGCGGCGCCGGTCGCGTCAGGCGGCGAATTCGACCTGGAAACGCGGCGTCAATTTCGCGTCGGCCGCATGGAGTTGGGTTACGACGAGACGAGCGATCGCATCGTCATCGTCGCGCACGACATCAACGACGCGGCGGAAGCGGACGAAGCGGACGAAGAAGAGCGCGCGCACGAAGCGGCGTTTGTCTGCGGCGTGACGCGGGAGCAGGCGCGGGAAATCAGCGCCGACGCGGCGGCGGTGGTGGCGGCGGGGCGGCCGCGATGCACCATGTGCGGGGCGCCGATGGGGCCGGGGCCGCACGTCTGCCCGCAGCAAAATGGCCATTTTCCGCATCAACTCGAGGAAACCGACGAGGAAGAATAGGCGCCGTTGGGCCGAACGGACGATTTTTCGGGGTTGACACGGGCGAGCGCGCGTCGTTACCATATCGACTGCAATCGGCAAACACCGGTCGAACGCGAGCGATCGAGGTTGAAACAACATTTCATGGCGACTGCCCGGCACGCTTCCAGTTCCATGATCTTGATCGGCCTCGTACTTATTGGGCTCCCGATTGGGAGCCTTTTGTGTTCGGGAGGCCCGGTGCAGGAGACCGCGTAGCGGTAGATCGATTCAGGCGCAGGACCGGAGACCTCCCGAAAGGGAGGTTTTTTCATGCCTTTGATGGCGAGACGTTCACGAATGGCGACGAACGGACGGGCGCGACGGCCCACGAGGGAAGAGGGGAGACGCGGATGGCGACGACGACTTTGACCGATGCGGGCCGAACGGCGTCCGCGAATGGGCGCGGGAGCCACGTCGCGGCGACGGAGCGGCCGCTCCTTTCCGGGTCGGAGATCACGTGCCGGGCGCTGGAGGCGGAAGGGGTCACGACCGTTTTCGGCTATCCGGGCGGAGCGGTGATTCCCCTCTACGACGCGCTGCCGCAGGCCGGCTTCAAGCATGTCCTCGTCCGGTTCGAGCAGTGGGCCGCGCTCGCCGCCGAAGGCTATGCTCGCGCCACCGGCAAGCCGGGCGTCTGCATGGCGACGTCGGGGCCGGGCGCGACGAACTTGGTCACCGGGCTGGCGAACGCGATGCTCGACTCGGTGCCGATCGTGGCGATCACCGGCCAGGTGGTCGAAAGCATGATCGGCCGGGACGCATTCCAGGAAGTGGATATCACCGGCATCACGTTGCCGGTCACCAAGCACAATTATCTGGTGCAGAAGGCGGAAGATCTGGCGCCGACGATCAAGGAAGCCTTCTATCTGGCGACCTCCGGCCGGCCCGGACCAGTGCTGATCGACATTCCGAAAAGCGTCTTCATGCAACAGGCGCGCTATGCGCAGCCGGCGAACGTCGGTCGGCGCGGCTACCAGCCGACGTCGATTCCGAACATGCGCCAGGTGCGGTTGGCGGCCGATGCGATCAACCGGGCGAAAAAACCGCTGATCATGGCGGGCCACGGCATCTTGCTGAGCGGCGCGAGCGAAATGTTCGGCCATTTTGTCGAGAAGAGCGGCATTCCGGTCATCTTCACGCTTCTCGGCCTCGGGTCGTTTCCGGAATCGCATCCGCTGGCGCTCGGCATGATGGGCATGCATGGCCACAAGCATGTCAACGACGCGCTGGACGAAGCTGATCTGCTGATCAACATCGGCGCCCGGTTCGACGATCGGGCGACCGGCCGGGTCAGCGGGTTCGCGCCGAACGCCAAAGTCATTCACGTCGATGTCGATCCGGCCGAGGTCGGCAAGAACATTCGAACCGACGTGCCGGTGGTGGGCGACGCGCTCGAAGTGTTGCGCCTCCTGATTCCGGAGATCGACGAGCGGGAGCATGACGACTGGCGCGCCTGGATCGACTCCCGCCAGAACACGACGCTCGCGTCGGCGCTCGAAGCGCGGCCGGAATGGCCCGAGCCATACGCGATCATCAAGGAGATCGGCGAGGCGACGCGGCACGAAGCGATCGTGGCGACTGATGTCGGCCAGCACCAGATGTGGACGGCGCAGCACTACGGTTTCGAGCATCCCGACCGCTGGATCACCTCGGGCGGACTCGGCACGATGGGCTTTGGCCTGCCAGCGGCGATCGGCGCCAAACTCGGCCGGCCCGATCTGGAAGTCTGGGCGGTCATTGGCGACGGCGGATTCCAGATGTCGCTGAACGAACTGGCGACGGCGGTGCAGGAAGGCCTCGACATCAAGATCGCGGTGATCGACAACGGGTATCTCGGCATGGTCCGGCAGTGGCAGGACCTGTTCAATCAGAAGAACTATTCGGAAGTCCGGATCACCGGTCCGCGGTTGGACAAACTGGCCGAGGCCTATGGCATTACCGGCATCACCGTTCGCTCCGACGCCGAGATTCGGCCGGCGATCGAGCGGGCGCGGGCGACGCCCGGTCCGGTGCTGATCGATTTCGTGATCGAGCCGGAAGCGAACGTCTGGCCGATCGTTCCGCCGGGCGCGGCGAACTCGGAGATGCTGCTCCGCGACACGCGCTTTCAGGATATGGACTGAGGAGGGCGCGATGAAAGAGCGTCATACGCTCGCCGTCTTGATGGAAGATCAACCGGGCGTGCTGAACCGGGTCGTGTCGCTGCTCCGCCGCCGATCGTTCAACATCGAAACGATCACGGTCGGGCAATCGGAGCAGCCGAACGTCTCGCGGATGACGATCGTCGTCAACGGACAGGCGGACGAGGTCGAGCAGGTCGGCAAGCAACTCTACAAATTGATGGAAGTGCTCAAGGTCACCGATTTGACCGATCTGAGTTGCGTCGCGCACGAACTGGCGATGATCAAGGTCGCGGCGAAAGCGCAGCACCGCGCCGAAATCTTGCAGATCGTCCAGATTTTCAATGCGCGCGTCGTCGACGCCAGCCCGACCACGCTGATGATCGAGGCGACTGGCCCCGAAGTGCAGATCGACGGCTTGCTGACGATGCTGCGCGGCTTCGGCATTCGCGAGTTGGTCCGCACCGGGCCGGTGGCGATGACGCGCGGATCGAGCGCTGTCGGGTTGAAAGATGCGCCGCGGGTCGAGCGGGAGGAGACGATCGTAGCCAACGGCGCGTTGGCCACGGTGCAGTAATTCGAGCGACGCCGCCACCAGGGCGGCGTCGAACATTTCGTGAGGCGACGCCGGGGCGACCCGGCTGGCATTGGGGCCGGAAGAGCGGCCAAGGATTCGAGGAGGGGTTGATGCCCGCGACGGTCTATTACGAGGAAGACGCGACGCTCGTGCCGCTGCAGGACAAGACGGTGGCCATCATCGGCTACGGCAGCCAGGGCCATGCCCACGCGCTCAACCTGCGCGATTCGGGAATTCGCGTCATCGTCGGCCTGCCGGAAACGAGCCGCAGCCGGGCGAAAGCGGAAGCGGACGGCCTCGACGTGCGGACGGTCGCCGACGCCGCGCAGGCGGCCGACGTGGTCATGGTGCTGGTCCCGGACCATATCCAGAAGCGAGTCTACCAGAACGAAATCAAGCCGAATCTCAAGCCGGGCGACACGCTGATGTTCGCCCACGGGTTCAACATCCATTTCGGGGCGATCGAACCGCCGGAAGGGGTCGACGTCTCGATGATCGCGCCAAAGAGCCCGGGCCACCGGCTGCGCGAATTGTTCCAGGAAGGGGTCGGCGTGCCGGCGCTGCTGGCGATCCAGCAAGACGCTTCGGGCCACGCGAAAGAAAACGCGCTTGCCTACGCCCGGGCGCTCGGATCGCTGCGGGCGGGCGTACTCGAAACGACCTTCAAGGAAGAAACCGAAACCGATCTCTTCGGCGAGCAGGCCGTACTGTGCGGCGGCGTCAGCCATCTGATCGAAGCCGGGTTCAACACACTCGTCGAGGCGGGCTACCAGCCGGAGATCGCCTACTTCGAGTGCCTGCACGAACTGAAATTGATCGTCGACCTGATCTACGAAGGCGGCCTCGGCTACATGCGCTACTCGGTCAGCGACACGGCCGAGTTCGGCGACTACTACGCCGGGCCGCAGATCATCGACGAAAACGTGCGGCAGACGATGAAGGGACTGCTTGGCCGGATTCAGGACGGATCGTTCGCCGAAGAGTGGATCGGGGAAAACGAAGCCGGGCGCGAACGCTTCCTGGCGATGCGGCGGGCCGGCGCCGACAGCACGGTCGAGCAAGTCGGGGCCGAATTGCGCAAGATGATGACCTGGCTGAAGCACGATCGCCCGACCGCCGCCAGCGCGCAGGGCTAGGGACGAGGAGTCGACGATGAACGAGATCGACGTACGGCGCGCGGCGCCACAAGACGTGACCGGGCCGCGTGTCTACATCTTCGATACGACGTTGCGCGACGGCGAGCAATCGCCCGGCGCGACGCTGACGGCCGAGGAAAAGCTTGTGGTCGCCGACGCGCTCGTCGATCTCGGCGTCGACATCATGGAGGCGGGTTTTCCGGCGGCGTCGCCGGGCGATTTCGAAGCGGTTCGGGCCATCGCCGGCCGGGCGAAAGGCATCGTGGTTGCCGGGCTGGCGCGGTGCAACCAGAGCGACATCGAACGGGCGGCGCAAGCCGTCCGCGGAGCGGAGTCGCCGCGCATCCACACGTTCATCGCTACGTCCGACATCCATCTGCGGCACAAGTTGCGGATGACGCGGTCGGAGGTGCTGGAGCGGGTCGAGGCGATGGTCCGTCTCGCCAAATCGTTCACGTCGGATGTCGAATTTTCGGCCGAAGACGCGACGCGCACCGATTGGGATTTTCTGGTGGAGGTGTTCGGCCGGGCGATCGCGGCCGGGGCGACGACGCTCAACGTGCCGGACACGGTCGGCTACACGACGCCGGTCGAATACGCCGCATTGATGGAACATCTGCGAGCGAACGTGCCGGGCATCGACCAGGCGGTCATTTCCGTCCATTGCCACGACGATCTCGGCATGTCGACCGCCAACACGCTGGCGGCCGTGAAAGCGGGCGCGCGGCAGGTGGAGGTGACGGTCAACGGCATCGGCGAGCGGGCCGGCAACACCTCGCTGGAAGAGGTGGTGATGGCGCTGGCGACCCGCGGCGACCAATTCGGGCCGGGCGAAACCCGGATTCGAAAAGAACGGCTGGTGCCGACCAGCCGATTGGTCAGCATGTTGACCGGCCTGGTCGTCCAGCCGAACAAGGCGATCGTCGGCGACAACGCGTTCGCGCACGAAGCGGGCATCCACCAGGATGGCATGCTCAAGGAACGGACGACCTACGAAATCATGAATCCGACCGATGTCGGTTGGGAAGGGACGCGGCTCGTCCTCGGCAAGCATTCCGGCCGCGCCGGCTTCCGGAACGCGCTCGACGAAATGGGCATCCGGCTCGCTGACGACCAGTTGCATGAAGCCTACGAGCGATTCACGGCGCTGGCCGATCGGAAGAAGACGGTCACCGGCGCCGATCTGGCCGCGCTGGTTAGCGACCAATTGCAGTCGGGCGGCGAACCACTTCAACTCGTGCGCTGGAGCGCGAGCATCGGCAGCGGCGGCGCGGCGACGGCGAGCGTGATCGTCAATCGGGATGGCGGGGAGGTCGCCGCCGACGGTCAGGGCAACGGGGCGGTGAACGCGCTGTTGCAGGCGATCGACAACGCGGTCGGCATTCCTTGCGATCTCGAGGAATACACGGTCGAAGCGGTGACGCCGGGCGAAGACGCCCAGGGGCAGGTGCGCCTGCGGGTGCGGACGCCGGACGGCGTCTTCACCGGGCACGGGCTGGCGACGGACGTGGTCGAAGCGAGCGCCCGCGCCTATCTGGCCGCCCTCAGCCGGGTCGTCCAGAAGCAGCCGACCCCGGTCATCGCCGGTCCCGTTTCGGCCGTGTCGCGCTGGACATAATTGCGGCCGTTCGTCGATCCGTCAGAGGAGCAACAATCAGGTGGCGAGTTCGAACGCGACGCCGCGCACCTTGAGCGAAAAGGTCTGGGACAACCATGTGGTCCGGACCGCGCCGGGGGAGCCGGATCTGCTCTACATTGACATGCATCTGGTGCACGAAGTCACGTCGCCGCAGGCGTTCGACGGACTGCGAATGGCGGGTCGGCCGGTGCGGCGACCCGATCTGACGATCGCGACGGCCGATCACAACGTGCCGACGATCGATCTCGACCGGCCGATCGCCGATCCGATTTCGGCGACGCAGGTCTCGGCCCTGACGAGCAATTGCCGGGAATTCGGCATCAAGCTCTATCCTATGGCCGACCCGGGACAGGGGATCGTCCATGTCATCGGCCCGGAGCAAGGCTTGACTCAGCCGGGCATGACGATCGTCTGCGGCGACAGCCACACCTCGACCCACGGCGCGTTCGGCGCGCTCGCGTTCGGCATCGGCACAAGCGAAGTCGAGCATGTGCTGGCGGCGCAGAGCCTGCCGGCGATCCGGCCGAAGACGATGGCGATCACGGTCGACGGCGAACTGCCCAACGGGGCGAGCGCCAAGGACGTGATTCTGGCGATCATCGGCAAGATCGGCACCGGCGGCGGCATCGGCTCGATCCTCGAATATCGCGGTTCGACCATCCGGAATCTTTCGATGGAAGGTCGGATGACGATCTGCAACATGTCGATCGAAGCGGGCGCTCGCGCCGGAATGGTCGCGCCGGACGAGACGACATTCGCCTACATGGAAGGCCGGCCGCACGCGCCGAAGGGCGCGGACTGGGAGCGGGCGCTCGACGCCTGGCGGGCGTTGCCGACCGACGAGGGGGCAGCGTTCGATCGCGAGGTGACGCTCGATGGTACGGCGATCTGGCCGCACGTGTCGTGGGGCACCAATCCGGGTCAGGTCGTGCCGATCGACGCCGCGGTGCCTGATCCCGAGGCGTTCGACGACCCCGGCGCGCGCGAATCGGCGGCTCGCGCGCTGAAATACATGGGACTGACGCCGGGCCTGCCGATGCGCGACATCGCGATCGACACGGTTTTCATCGGCTCGTGCACCAACAGCCGGATCGAAGATTTGCGGTTGGCGGCATCGGTCGTCGCCGGGCGGCAGGTGCGGAACGGCGTGCGGGCGATGGTCGTGCCCGGCTCGATGCGGGTGCGCGCGCAAGCCGAAGCCGAAGGGCTCGACCGGGTGTTTCGCGACGCCGGCTTCGAATGGCGCGCGGCCGGTTGCTCGATGTGCCTCGGGATGAATCCGGACAAATTGCGTCCGGGCGAGCGGTGCGCGTCGACCTCGAACCGGAATTTCGAAGGACGGCAAGGTCCGGGCGGACGGACGCATCTGGTCTCGCCGGCCGTGGCTGCCGCGACGGCGATTGTCGGCGCGCTGGCGACGCCGGCGGATTTGGGGTAGGGCGATGGAAGCGATTCGACGGCACGTCGGCACAGCGGTTCCGCTCGATCGGAGCGACGTCGATACCGACCAGATCATTCCCGCATCGTGGCTGAAACGCGTCGAGCGGACCGGTTTCGGCGCGGGGCTCTTTTCGGAATGGCGGAAGAACGATCCCGATTTCCCACTCGACCGACTGCAGCACGCCGGCGCGACGATTCTCGTCGCCGGTCCCAATTTTGGCGTCGGGTCGTCGCGGGAGCACGCCGTCTGGGCATTGATGGAAGGCGGCTTCCGGGCGGTGATTTCGCCCCGTTTCGGCGACATCTTCCGCAACAACGCGACCAAGTCGGGACTCGTGCCGGTGGTGGTCGAACCGGAGTTCGGCGAGGCGCTGCTGCGGGCGGTGCAGGACAATCCGGCGCTGGAGATCGTGGTCGATGTCGAGCAGCGGGAAGTTTCGGCGCCGGGCGTGGGATTGCTCGCTTCGTTTCCGCTCGACGATTTCACCCGATACCGGCTGCTCGAAGGGCTGGACGATATCGGGTTGACCTTGCGGCATACCGATGAAATTTCGGCGTACGAGGCGACGCGGCCAGGCTGGATGCCGCGGGTGGCGGCGGGGGATTGAGCGCGACGGTTCAACTCTGTAGAGCACGCCGCGTCGCCCGGCGCTAAAGACGCCGGGCTGAGCCAATAAGCCGGCTCAAGCCGGCTGGATCAATCGTTTCGGTGATGGATATTGCCGATTGCGGCAGTGCGGAGTCGCTCGTCATGGGCGACTCCGCGCCTTGTCGGAGGCTTTGAAGCGAACGCGAAACTGATTGACGTCGGAGGAGTGCGGATGGCGACGGGCGTGGCGGCGAATCTGGTGCTGTTGCCGGGGGATGGGGTCGGGCCGGAGGTGATGGCCGAGGCGGTCAAGGCGCTGGAAGCGATCGGCCGCCGGTTCGGGCATCGGTTCGTGACGGAAACGGCGCTCATTGGCGGCGCGGCGTGTGACGCTTACGGCGTGCCTTTGCGCGACGAGGACATCCGGCGCTGCCGGGCGGCCGATGGCGTGTTGCTCGGCGCGGTCGGCGGTCCGCAATGGGACGGCGTGGAGCGGGGGCTGCGGCCGGAAGCGGCGCTGCTGCGGCTGCGGAAGTCGCTGCGATTGTTCGCCAATCTGCGCCCCGCGTCGGTTATGCCGGCGCTGATCGACGCCTGTCCGCTCCGGCCGGAGAAGGTGCGGGGCGTCGACTTGCTGGTGGTGCGCGAATTGACCGGCGGCATCTATTTCGGCCGACCATCGCGGCGCTGGCAAAACCGGCGGGGCGGCGCGGCGCTCGACACGATGATCTATCGTGAGCCGGAGATCGAACGGGTCGGCCGGCTGGCGTTCGAGTTGGCGCGGTCGCGGCGCGGGCTCGTCACCAGCGTCGACAAGGCCAATGTGTTGCAAACGTCGCGACTCTGGCGACAGACGATCGACCGGATTGCGGCCGATTATCCAGACGTGACGCTCGAGCATGTGCTCGTCGATGCGATGGCGATGCATCTGATCCGAACGCCGGCGCGGTTCGACGTCGTCGTGACGGAAAATCTGTTCGGCGACATCCTGACGGACGAAGCGTCGGTGCTCGCCGGATCGATCGGCATGCTGCCGTCCGCCAGCCTTGGCGCCGCGAATCGGAAACGAGGCGACCGGCGATTCGGGCTCTATGAGCCGATCCACGGCAGCGCGCCCGACATCGCCGGCCAGGGCAAGGCGAACCCGGCCGGAATGATCCTGTCGGCGGCGATGCTTTTGCGAACGACGCTCGGACTCGACGAGGAAGCGACGGCGGTGGAGCAGGCGGTCGAAGCGACGGTCGCCTCAGGCGTGCGCACGCCGGATATCGCGACCGGCGTCGCGGCCTCGACCGCCGAATTCGGCGACGCTGTGGTCACGGCGATTTTGAGCGCCTGAGCGGGCCGATCAGCCGCCGAGCGGAATGATGGCGTAGGGCCGCAGCGGGGGGTACGCCTCGTCGACGTCGAGGGTCACGATTTCGACCTGCGTGACCTCGAACGCGCCGAAGGCTGCGCGGTGGAACGGGTTCAATGCTGCCTGCACCTTGGCCGCCGGCGCGTCGGCCGTGTAATGCGCGATGGTCGCGTGCGGCACATAGGCGAATCGGGACGAGCGGGGAATGGCGGCCAATTCGAACAATCGGGCGTGAAGCGCGGCGCAGGCTCCGCCGTCGTCGACCTGCAGAAACGCCGCGTCCTGAAAGGAATTGACGCCGTCGAACGCGATCGTGAATGGTTCCCGGCCGGCGATCGGATCGACCGCCGATTGGGCGAATTCATCGAGTCGGGCGGGTGTGATTTCGTCGAGGGCGCCGGGTCGGTCGCAGACAAAGCCAAGTTCCTGCAGCGTGATGTGCAGGAATCCATCGGGATGCACGCGCACGTTCGGGCAGTGGGCCAGCGACTGCTGGCAGGAATCGAGCAAGCCGGCGAACGATGTCGCGGGCACGCGAACGACGCACATGGCGAACGGGCCGGCGCGGTCGCGCCAGGCGGCCGTGTCGTGGCGACCGTCCGCAAGGCGGGCCGACCGCATGAATGCGTTCCAGATGCTTGCGTACGCTTCCTGTTGCTCCCGATCCGCCATCCGCGGAGTCCGCTCCTTTACCCTCTCGCCGCTCAGGATTCGATGCGGACGACTCGGTAGACCGATTGGCCGCGCGGCGTCTGGACAACGGCGTTTTCGCCCGGCCGCTTGCCGAGCAACGCGCGCCCGACCGGCGATTCGTTTGAAATGAGGCCATCGGACGGCTTGGCTTCGATCGCGCCGACGATCGTGTAGCGTTCTTCGTCGCCGTCGATGGCGACCACCACCGTGCTGCCCAGCCGGACGGCGGTTGGCGGTCCGGATCGGGGCATGTCGTCGATAATCGAAGCGCTGCGGATCAGCGATTCGATGTCGGCGATCTTCTTTTCGACCATCGCCTGGTCGTGCTTGGCGGCGTCGTAGCCGGCGTTTTCCCGGAGGTCGCCGTGGGAGCGCGCTTCCGCGATGGCGGCGACGATCTGGGGGCGCCGCACTTCTTTCAGTTCGCGCAGTTCTTCTTTCAGCCGCTCCAATCCGTCGCGGGTCACGGGGGTTTGCTTCGATTCCACGATCGGTATCTCCTGCGATGCGCGGGGTCGGTCGGACAATGGACCGCGCCCGGCCGGCGGCCGGACGCGGCGGACGATGATCCG
Source organism: Thermomicrobiales bacterium (assembly GCA_025928535.1). GTDB lineage: Bacteria > Chloroflexota > Chloroflexia > Thermomicrobiales > UBA6265 > JAICJJ01. Next base: position 3,527 of record JAICJJ010000018.1, on the reverse strand, counting down.
TCGGAACGACGTCGAGGACCGAAGGTCACTCCACCTCGAACGCGCACTCGATCTCGACCGAGATGCCGCCGGGCAGCGCCCCCATGCCGACCGCCGAACGCGTGTGCCGGCCGGCGTCGCCCAATACCTCGACCAACAGATCGGAGCAACCATTGATCACCTGCGGTTGCTGATCGAAATTGGGCGCGGAATTGACCATGCCCAGGACTTTCACCGTCTGCGTGATCCGATCGAGATCGCCGAGCGCATCCTTCGCCGTCGCGAGAATCTGCAAGCCGACTTCACGCGCGGCCTGTTTGGCTTCCTCGACGGTAACGTCCGCGCCGACCTTTCCTTTCTTCGCCGCGTCGGTCGGCCCGGTGCCGGAGATGAAGAGCAAATTGCCCGTCCGGATGAAGCGAACATACGTCGCCACCGGGCGGACCGGCTCCGGCAACGCGATGCCAAGTTCCTGCAATCGCTGTTCCACGCGCACGATCTCTTCTCCCCCGTTGATCAGGCGTTGCGGCCGAGCGCCGCGCCGATTCGATCGACCGCCGCTTCCAGCAGCACGTCGCTCGTCGCGAACGAAAGGCGGACGTGGCCTTCGCCCGCCGCGCCGAAGGCGATGCCGGGCGTCACCGCGACATGGGCTTCGCGCAGCAGCAAATCGGCTGCCTCGGTCGACGACATGCCGAGCCCACGGACATCGACGAAGGCGTAAAACGCGCCTTCGACGAGCGGGCACTGGAGACCGTTGACCGCGTTGAGGGCCGCCGCGACCGTGCGTCGCCGCCGGTCCCACGCGCTGACCATCTCGCCGATGAAGCGCTGCGGCCCGTCCAGCGCCGCGACGCCGGCGGCCTGTACGAACGACGTCGCGCAGGTCGCGGAATGGCTGTGAACCTTGGCGATTTCGTCGATATAGGGTTTGGGGCCGGCGACGTAGCCCAGCCGCCAGCCGGTCATCGCATAGGCCTTGGAAAAGCCGTTGAAGGTCAGGGTGCGCTCGGCCATGCCGGGGAGCGTCGCGATGCTGACGTGGCGGTGGCCGTCGTAGAGAATCTTTTCGTACATCTCGTCGGTGAAGACGAGCAGGTCATGGTCGCGGGCGAAGTCGGCGATGGCGGACAACTCATGCGTCGAGAGGACGCGGCCCGTCGGGTTGTTGGGCGAACAGATGACGATGAGGCGGCTCCCCGGCGTGACCGCCGCTTCGAGCCGATCGCGCGTGATCCGGAAATTGTCGTCGGGATCGAGCGGCACCGGAACCGCACGGCCGCCGCTCAGTTCGGCCATCGGCACGTACGAGACCCACGCCGGCTCCGGAATCAGGACATCGACGCCCGGTTCGACGAAGGCGAGCGCGGCTTCGAAGAGCGATTGCTTGCCGCCGGGCGTGACGACGATGCCGCCGTTCCAATCGACCTCGATGCCGTTGTCGTCGCGCAATTTTTTCGCAATCGCCTTGCGCAACGCCGGCGTTCCGGCCGACGCGACGTAGTGGGTGTCGCCGGCGTTCATCGCTTCGGTCGCGGCCGCGCGAATGTGTTCCGGGGTAATGAAGTCGGGATCGCCGCCGCCGAGATCGATCACGTCGATCCCTTCGGCCTTGAGTCGGCGGGCGCGGTCCGAGACCGCCAGCGTGGGCGACGGCGCCAGGTCGCGCACCCGCGCGGCGACGAATTCCGAGGGGGAACGCCGAACTTCTGCAGTCACGGACCGCCTATCCCTTCGCTTACTCGATGGCGCGTGTCGTGCGGGCAACCAATGACGTGGGAGCGCGCCTCCCCATCGCCTCCCCGCCGAACCAGCGCGGCGATTTTAACATGCGTCGAGGCGCCCCCGGCGTTCGCCGGCGGCAGGCGACGGCTGCTTAGCACTCAGGGTTGAAGAGTGCTAACGACTGTGCTAGGCTCGTCGGCGGAGAAATTGGAGCCCTGCTCGCGGGAGCGGGGGTCGCGGGAAATCGGCGCTCACAGGAGGTATGTGCGGCAATGGCCAAGGCAAACGGAACGGCGACCGCCACCAAGTTGCAGCCGCTCGGCGATCGCGTCGTGGTCAAGCCGGCCGGACGCGAAGAAATGACCAAATCTGGCATCGTCCTGCCGGATACGGCCAAGGAAAAGCCGCAGCGGGGCACGATCGTCGCCGCCGGTCAGGGTCGGCGCGATGAAGACGGCAAGCGGGTGCCGATGGACGTCAAGGTCGGCGATGAAATCCTGTTTGCGAAGTACGCCGGCACCGAATTCAAGCTCGACGAGGAAGATCTGCTGATCCTGTCCGAGAAGGACATTCTGGCGGTCGTCAGCGAGTAGCGGCCATACTCGCTCGGCCTATCGCTCGCATTCCCAGGAGGAACGAATCGTGGCGAAAGTTCTGGAGTTCAACACCGCGGCGCGGCAGTCGCTGAAGGAAGGCGTCGACACGCTCGCCAACGCGGTCAAGACGACGCTCGGTCCGAAGGGCCGCAATGTCGCCCTCGACAAGAAATTCGGCGCCCCGACGGTCACCCATGACGGCGTGACGGTGGCGAAGGAGATCGAGCTCGAAGATCCGTTCGCGAACATGGGCGCCCAACTGCTGAAGGAAGCGGCGACCAAGACCAACGACGTGGCCGGCGACGGCACCACGACGGCGACGGTTCTGGCGCAGGCGATCGTCAACGAAGGCATGCGCAACGTCGCGGCCGGCGCCAACGCGATGCTGCTGAAGCAGGGGATCGACAAGGCGACCGAAGCGGTCGTCAAGAAGATCCAGGACATGTCGATGCCGGTCAAGGGCAAGGAAGAAATCGCGCAGGTCGCCTCGATTTCGGCCGCCGATCCGGAAATCGGCCAGTTGCTGGCCGAGGTGATGGAAAAGGTCGGCAAGGACGGCGTGATCACGGTCGAAGAGTCGAAGGGCCTCGAGTTCGAGACCGAATACACCGAAGGCATGCAGATCGACCGCGGCTACCTGTCGCAGTACTTCGTGACCAACACGGAGCGGATGGAAGCCGAACTCGACGATCCGTTCATTCTCATCACTGACAAGAAGATTTCGTCGATCCAGGACATCCTGCCGGTGCTGGAGAAGGTCGCGGGGGCGCGCGCGCCGCTCGTGATCATCGCCGAAGATGTCGATGGCGAGGCGCTGGCGACGGTGGTCGTGAACAAGCTGCGCGGCACGCTCAACGTGCTCGCGGTCAAGGCGCCGGGCTTCGGCGACCGCCGCAAGGAAATGCTGCGCGACATCGCGATCCTGACGGGCGGACAGGTGATCTCGGAAGAGGTCGGCCGCCGGCTCGATTCGACGACGCTGGAAGACCTGGGCCGCGCGCGCCGCGTGGTCGCGACCAAGGACGACACCACCTTCATCGAAGGCGCGGGCGAAGAGGGCGCGATCAAGGGCCGGATCGAGCAGATCCGCCAGCAAATCGAGACGACGACGTCCGATTTCGACCGCGAGAAACTGCAAGAGCGGTTGGCGAAGCTGGCCGGCGGCGTCGCGGTGATCAAGGTCGGCGCGGCGACGGAGACCGAGCTGAAGGAAAAGAAGCATCGGGT
>JAICJJ010000162.1 GCA_025928535.1 Thermomicrobiales bacterium | reverse complement strand
GCCATCGACCTGGAAACCGTGATTTTGCGACGTGATCGTCACCCGGCCGGTGCGCCGGTCTTGCACCGGGTGATTGCCGCCGCGATGCCCGAATTTCAACTTCGCGGTCCGCGCGCCGATGCTGCGAGCCAGCAATTGATGGCCGAGGCAGATGCCGAAATAGGGCGTCCCGGCGTCGAGCACACCGCGCACCACCTCGAGCCCAGCATCGAGATTCGCCGGATCGCCCGGTCCGGGCGACACCACCACGCCGTCCGGGCGGAGGGTGGCGATTTCGGCATACGGCGTCCCGAATGGCACGACCGTCACCTTCGCTCCACGCGCCGCCAGCGAGCGCACGATGTTCCGCTTCAGGCCGCAATCGACGACCACCACATGCGGTCCGTCTCCGCTCGCGATATCGGCCACGTCGCCGGCGACCTCGCCGACGACGTCCCGTTCCCCGGGCAATGGCGCCGCCTGCGCCCGCGCCACGAGTTCGTCATCCGACCAATCGGCCGCATTCCGGATCAGCACGGCGCGCATGTCGCCAACGTCGCGGATATGTCGCGTCAACGCTCGGGTGTCGATGCCCGCAATCGCCGGGATGCCGGCGCGCCGCAGGTAGTCGTCGATCGTGCCGAGCGATTGGTGGTGGCTCGGCGTCGGACAGGCTTCCCGGACGACCAGGCCGGCGATCCACGGCTGGCGCGATTCGTCATCGACGGCATTGACCCCATAGTTGCCGATGAGCGGATAAGTCATGCACACGATTTGCCCTCGAAACGAAGGATCGGTGCAGACTTCCTGATACCCGACCATCGTCGTGGTGAAGACCATCTCCCCGGCTGCATCGACCGGCGCGCCGAACGATTGGCCGCGAAACACGGTCCCATCCGCCAGCGCGACGGCCGCGTCGGCTGGCGGCCGGTAGCGCGGCCGCGTTCCACGTGCAGTCACGGCCGCCTCAGTCATCGGCATATCGTTCTTCCCCAGCCAGGAACGTGCGTTTCACTTTCCCCTGCAACGTCATCCCGAGCAACGGCGTGTTGCAACTCTTCGATCTGATCGTTTCCCGCCTGACCGTCCACCGCTCGTTCGGGTCGAACAGTACGAGGTCAGCGGGCGCGCCCGGCGTCAATCGCCCGGTTGGCAAACCCCACAGGCGCGCCGGCGCCGAGCTCATCAAATCGATCGCCTTCGGCAGCGAGAAATGCCCTGCCCGGACGAGCGCGAGCGCGAGCGGCAGCGCGAACTCGCTGCCGATCATGCCGAACCCGGCGCGCGCGAACGGCGTTCCAGCTTTCTCCGGTTCGGCGTGGGGCGCATGATCGGTCGCGACCAGATCGATCGTGCCATCGCGCACTCCCTCCAGCAACGCGACCGTATCGGCGTCCGGCCGGAGCGGCGGATTGACTTTCGTGTTCGGGTCGGCCGGAATGCCGTCGGCGCTCTCCGGCTCGTCAACATTGACCAGTCGCCGGGACCCAGCCACCCAAGCGTCGGTCATCGTCAGGTGATGCGGCATCGCTTCGCCAGTCGCCCGCGTTCCCTCTGCCTTGAATCGGCGCAGCAAATCGACCCCGGTTCCAATCGAAATGTGGCAGAGATGGAGCCAGCCGCCAGTCAATCGCGCCAATGCGAGATCGCGCGCAATCACGATTTCTTCCGCTTCCGGGGGGATGCCAACGATATTCAATGTCTGGGATATGTCGCCTTCGTGCATCGCACCCCCGGTCAGCCCGCGGTCTTCGCAATGCGTCATCACCGGCCGGCCGTGCCGCCGCGTCGCCGCAAGCGCCGCTCGCATGATGCCGCTATCGGCGGTCGAATCGCCGTCGTCCGAGAAGCCGACCGCCCCCGCCGCCGCCAACTCGTCGAAATCAACCGCTTCCTTGCCGCGTCGTCCTTTCGTGATCGCCGCGATCGGATGCACCCGAATCAGGGCGTCGCGCCGGACCGTGGCTTCGAGCGAACGAAGCGCCGCGACCGAATCGAGGGCCGGGCTCGTGTTCGGCATGCAAAAGACGGTCGTGTACCCGCCGGCCGCCGCCGCCAGCGAGCCGGTCGCGATCGTCTCCTTTTCGGTGAAGCCAGGCTCGCGCAGATGCACGTGGACATCGATCAGCCCGGGCGCGACGACGAGGCCATCGGCATCGACGGTCCGGGAGGCGGATCGATCGAGCCGCCCAACGGCGACGATCCTGCCGTCGTCCACAAGGACGTCGGCCCGGGCGTCGAGGCCGACGACGGGATCGACGACGTGGCCGCCGCGAATCAACAATGAGTTCATGCGGCCGAGACTCTCGGTGGACAAAAAGAACGCCTCTGAGTTCCATTGGAACCCGGAGGCGCTGCGCGCAGCGCGATTCGTTGGTTGAATTGAGGCCGCACCGATCCGCTCCTGCCCTGAACGTGCTGAACGGATATTCTACTCGGCCGGCGTCGATGCGGTCAACTTCGGCGCGGCCTGTACGTTCGCGCCGACGGCGCGGCCCCGGGCGGCCGAGTACAATCCGACTGATGAGCAGCACTCCGACTCGGGCGATCGCGACGACATCGATGGACGCGGATCGACTTCGCCTAATCGCGGACACGCTCCAGCGCGTCTATCGCACGCCCCGGTGGCGCAGCCACGGCGATCCAGTGAGCGAACTTGTCGCGACCGTGCTCTCGCAACACACCACGGACGTCAACACCGAGCGCGCGTTCGCCAGCCTGCGCGCCTGCCTGCCCGAATGGAACGACGTGGCTACTGCGCCAACCTCCCTCGTCGCGGCGGCGATCAAGTCCGGCGGCCTCGCCAACATCAAGGCTCCCCGCATTCAGGCGATCCTGCGACGGATTCATGACCTGCGCGGCTCCTACGCCCTCGATCATCTCGCGACGCTCGGCGTCGGCGACGCCCGGCGCTGGCTCGCGTCTCTGCCCGGCGTCGGGCCGAAAACCGCGTCGTGCGTCCTGCTCTTCAGCCTTGGCAGGCCGGCGTTTCCAGTCGACACCCACGTCCATCGGGTGATCCGCCGGCTCGGACTCGCGCCCGCGAGCGCATCCCCCGAACTCGTTCAGGACGCGGTCGAGCGCGCGGTCGGGCCTGATCGCGACGCGCTCTACCGGCTCCATCTCGATCTGATTCGCCATGGTCGCGCGGTTTGCCGCGCTCTGCATCCTCGCTGCGAGGCATGTATCCTCTCCGAGCATTGCGAGGAGTACGCGCGCAGGCGAGAGGCGTCGGCAATTGGAACGGCATGACAACCTGAAACACCCGCGCGAACGGACCACGCATCTGCTGCTCGTCCGGCACGGGCGGACCGAAGGCAATCGCCGCCAGATTCTTCAGGGAACGAGCGACCTGCCGCTCGACGGCCTTGGCCTTCGGCAAGCCGAGCGGATCGCGATGCGACTGGAGTTGGAGCCGCCAGCCGATCTCCTTCTTTCGAGTCCATTGTCGCGAGCGTTGACGACGGCCCGAATCATCGGCCAGCGCATCGGGCTCGAACCCCAGATCGTCGCCGACCTGCGGGAAATGAGTTTCGGCGACCTGGAAGGCCTGACGATCGACGAGGCGCGGGCGCGCCGGCCGGACCTCGTCGCCGCGCTGGTCGATCTGAACAATTTCGACCTGACATGGCCCGGCGGCGAAAGCCGACGCGGGTTCTACGACCGGGTGGCGCGGACGTTTCACGCCATCCTGCACGCGTACGATCAGGAGCGGATCATCGTCGTCGCCCATGGCGGCGTCATCGGCGCCCTTCTGGCGCACATCCAGGGCGTCTCGCCGAACGATCCGTCGATCTACGATCTCGTCAATTGCGGGCTGACCCATGTCGAAGTCCGGGGCGACCATTCGCTGCTCCACCTTCGCAACGACGGCAGTCACCTGGCCAATTTGCTCGATCCGGACGAGGGGGAGGCAGACGGCGGATGAGATTGACGGTGCTCGGCGGCAGCGCCGCCGGCGTCAACACCGGCCAGGGATGCGCCGGATTTCTGATGCAGGGAGACGGAGTTTCGATCGTGTTCGACCTCGGCCCGGGCACGCTGCCCGAACTGCGGCGGCATGCCGATTTTCGCGACCTCGACGCGATCGTCGTCTCCCACCTCCATCTCGATCACATCCTGGATCTCTTCGCCTTGCGCTTCGCCCTCGCCTACAATCCGATTCCGCCCCGCTGCAAGACCCGCCTCGTGCTGCCGCCCGGCGGCCGGGCGTTGTTCGACGGCGCCGCGACGCTTTTCGGCGGCGATGAACGCCTCGGCTATTTCGATCAGGTCTTTGCAATCGAGGAATACGATCCGGCGGCGGCGCTGGCGATCGGACCGGCGACGCTCCGTTTCACGCCCACGGTCCACTACGTGCCATGCTGGGCGATCCGGTTGGCTGCCCCATCCGCCGGCGGCGATTTGACCTATACCGCCGACACCGGCCCGACCGCTGACCTCGTCCCATTCGCGTCGGGATCAGCCGTGTTGGTCGTGGAAGCCGGCGCGGGACCAACTCCGGAAGAGCCGGTCGGGCGGCGAGGTCATCTGACGCCAGAGGAAGCCGGGTTGCTCGCCGAGCGGACGGGCGCGCGATTGCTCCTGCTTACGCACCTCTGGGAAGAACACGGTCGTGAACGATCGGCGGCGCAGGCGGCGGCCGTCTTCAGCGGACGACTCGAACTCGCTCGTCCCGGTCTCGCGATCGAATGGTGAGCGGCAACCGGAGCCACTCGCCGGCAGCATGCGAGCGTTCAAAGCGCATTGTCCGCGATCGGGGCCGGTGCTAGACTCCCGGCACGAGGTCGCGGCTCGCTCGCCCGCGCCCACCCTTGAGCGGCGTGGACCCCGCTGCGACCGGCCATCGCCCGGTCTGATCACTCCAGTCGGGGAACACGCCGATGCCGAACGCCCGGCCGCTGCCTTCCATGACGTTTGCCCTCTCTTCTCGGACGAGTCCGCTCCTGAGCCTCGGCGCGTTGCATCGCATCGCGGCGTCGACACCGGGCGGGTCGCTCGAAATCGATCTTGCCGGCCGAGTGTGGCCGCGCGACGTCGATCGGGTCGATCGGGTTGCTACGGCGTCGGCACCGGTCGCCGCCGTCTGGCTCCCTCGGCCGCCGCTCGATTCCCCGGAAGATCGGCGCGCCTGGATTCGGCTGGCAAATCGCTGCGCCAGCGCCTGGGGAGCGCGTTTGCTCGTCGTCGAGATGCCGAAAGGCGACATCGCCCGACATGCTTCGACGCTTCTTCCCGCGCTGGGCAATCACTTGCCCGGCGCGATTTCCGCGCCAACCAGGATCGCCGTCGGCTTGCGGGGCGTCCACCTCGAAGGGGGACGCCCGCATCTGGTCCAATTGCGGGCGCTGCGGCGATTCGCGGAAGAGTGGGATCTCGCGATCGCGCTCGATCTGGCCGGCCCGCTCGACCAGCGCTGGGAAGCGGAAGCGGCAATGGCCCGGCTGGCCGACCACACCGCGCTCGTGCGGGTTTCGACCGACGCGCTCGAAGCGTCGCCGATCGGCAAGGCCCGCGTCGCCATGCGCGCACTCCTGGCCGGCGTCGACTTGCAGCCGACGCTGGCGATCGCGGTCGTCGCGCGCGTTCAACCGTGGAAATGGGCGTCGTCCACCGCGGCCGCCACATCGTACGAAGAGGCGGTCAGCCGATTTCAGGAACGGTTGCGACGTCAGCGCGAACAGGGCGGCTACGAACAGCGAACGGAGCGTCCACGCAACGAACGCTCCGTTCCACCCATGTAATTGACTCGGAAATCCCGGAACTGTCCCGACGTGCAGGGAGACCAGTTCAATTGCGCAGTTGCGCGTTGAGCCGTGCGGCCTGTCGCGTGAGGTGGTCACGTTCGGGGAGGTTGGGAGCCGATCGGGCGGCTTCGGCGTAAAGCCGTGCGGCGGTGACCCGGTCGCCGTCACGCTCGTGGAGATACGCCGCGACGGCGGCGTGGCGCGGCAGCCGGGGGTCGAGGTCCGCCAGAGCGGTCAAGCCGGCTTGCGGGCCTTCGGCCTCCCCGACCGCGACGGCCCGGTTGAGACGGGCCACCGGGTTGTCGGTCAGGCTGACTAATTCGTCATACCACTCGACGATCTGCAACCAGTCCGTCTCCGCGGCCGTTCGCGCGTCGGCGTGGAGCGCGGCGATGGCGGCTTGAGCCTGGAACTCGCCCAGGCGGTCGCGGGCGAGAGCGATCTGGAGCACGTCGACGCCCTCGGCGATCAGGCGGGAGTTCCAGAGGCTACGGTCCTGCTCGCCGAGGGGCACGAGTCTGCCGTCGGGGCCGGTCCGTGCCGGGCGCCGCGCGTGGTGGAGCAGCATGAGCGCGAGCAGACCCGCGACCTCCTCATGGCTGACCTTGGCCGCGAGTTGGCGAGTGAGCCGGATCGCTTCGACGGCGAGGTCGACATCGCCGGAGTAGCCTTCGTTGAAGACCAGGTAGAGCACGCGCAACACCGTCGCGACGTCGCCGGGCTGGTCGAAGCGGACGCCCGAGACGGTCCGCTTGGCCCTGCTGATGCGCTGGGCCATGGTCGCCTCCGGCACGAGGTAGGCCTGTGCGATCTGCCGCGTGGTCAGGCCGCCGACCGCGCGCAGCGTGAGGGCGACGGCCGAGGCCGGGGTCAAGGACGGGTGAGCGCACAGGAAGTAGAGCTGGAGCGTGTCGTCGGCCGCCTCGACCAGGCAAGGCGTCGGTTCGCGCTCGACGAACGCCTCACGCCGCCGCCGGGACGCATCGGCGCGGGCGGCGTCGAGGAACTTGC
>JAICJJ010000503.1 GCA_025928535.1 Thermomicrobiales bacterium | reverse complement strand
CCGGCGCCGCCGGAAAGCCATCGGCCGTCAAGCGGCGGGCAATTGCCTGCCGCAGTGCCGGAACGCCGGGGCGGCTGGTGTAGTGCGTTTCGCCTCGATCGAGCGCGTCGCGCGCCGCCGCGGCGACGTGGTCCGGAATCGGCGCCGGCGCCGGCCGAGTCAGATCGATGCGCTCTTCCAGCGTCGGCCCTGGACGTGCCGCGAGCGCCGCCTCCAGATCGCTGGCGCGTGCGGCCAGCGCACGGCCCATGATCGTGGTCGACGGTCCTGCCGCTGTCGGGTTCACGCTTCCCGCTCCTTATCGGCCATCGAGATCAAGCAGGCCCGACAGATTGATTTGTTCAACCGGCAACGGATCGATCGCGCCGGCCGGCGACGTCATGAGCAACGTGACGCCGGGGCCATATCCGGCTTTGATGCTGTCGGTCGACGACACGACGCCGAGACTGACGCCTCCTTTTCGGTAGCCGTGCAGAAACGCCGAGTCATAGTCCTCGATGGCGACGATGTCGCCGAGACGCAACTGGTCGAGGTCATGTTTGCTGAGCGCGTTGCGATCCATCGACTGAATGCAAATCGCGCCGGCATCGCTGGTCAGGCCCGCTCCGGCCCCCATCAGTTCCGGCGGCACAACCGCGCGCACCGGCACAGTCAATTTGCCGTCGTTTTCTTCCGCGCCCAGTCGCTCGAAGAGAGCGGGCGCGAGGCTTTTGAGCGTGATGCTCGGAAAGCCGTCGATCGTCATGCCGACGCCGCAGGCGCGGACGACGATTTTGTCGCCGAACGCCAACTGATCGAGCACATCAGGCGCGAAGTGGAGGATGACGTGTTCGGCGAAGCGGCCGCTTTTGCCGGTGACGACGCCGCGCGCGCCTTTCGCGTTGCCCGACATGACGACCGCTTCGTTGCCGACGCAGGCGAACACGTTGAGCGCTTCGTTGGCTCCCGCGTCCGGCGCCTTGATCGCAACGCCCGGCTCGATGTTGTCGCCAGCCCAACCGAAAACGGGATCGCCGACCTTGACGTTGTAGACGATGCCGCCGAGGCTTGGCAGCAATCGCGGCTTGCCGTCGCGATCGATTTGATGCGGAACCGCTGGGATCGCGGGATAGCCCGGCGACGTGACTTGTCCCATCATCGACATCATGACCAAACGGTCGCGGTTCGTTTTGACCACGTGCGGCCTCCTGCAACTACCTGGATGCGGGGTTGCCGATGCCGAGATAGTCGGCGAGGTTGGCCCGCGGATCGATGTAGTACTCGATATCGCCCGTCGCGCTCGACAAGAGATCCATCACGCCCGGGCCGTGGCCGGTCATGAACGAATCGCCGTGGTTGATGAGGCCGATCGTGATCGCGCCTTCCCGATAGCCTCGATTCACCGTGTGATCGTGATCGCGAACCGCGAGGATGTCGCCGATGCGGAGATTGTCGAGTCCGAGCGCGGCCAGGGATTCGCGGTCGTTGGTCGTCAAATCCTGGTCGACGTAGTCAGCGCCCAATTCGGCGCCGGAACCCATGAGATACCCCGGAATCTCCGCCGCGACCGGCACGCGAATCTTGCCGCCGCCGATCTCTTCGATCCGCAGCGCGTCGAAAAGTTCGGGGCTCATTTTGCGGACCGAGATGTCCGGATAGTCGAGCATTTCCAGCCCCATCCCGATCGCCCGGATCAAGATCTGGTCGCCGACGCACATTCGCTCCAGCGCGTCCGGCTCGAAATCGACCAGGATGTGCGCGTGCTCCCCGGTGACGACTCCCCACGCCCCTTTGGCTTCGCCTGACGTCACCACCGCCCGGTTGCCGATGCAGGCCAGATAGTGGAGCGCATGTTCCGGCCCGTCTTGCCGGTTTCGGATCGACACCGCCGGTTCGAGATGATCGGCGGCCCAACCGTAGGCGGGATCGCCGACGCGAGCATTGAGGACGACGCCGGCCATCCCCATGAGATTGAAGGCATCCCCTTTGGTGTTGGCGCGAAAACCTCCGCGCAACGTCGGGGGCCAGACCTCGCCGCCGACCGCCATTTCCACCAGTTGCTCGCGATTCGTCCGCACCACAGGCGCCCTCCTCGAAGCGACGCGCCGACGCGGGCGGGGAGACCGCCCGCTGGCCGAATCAGATTTGCCGCGGCTTTTTGAACCGCTCTGGCATTTCGCCTTCGCGGTAGACCTGCATGTATTCGATTTCCATGCCGGGAACGGAATCGCCTTCGAGAAATGCGATCCATCCTTCCGGGTGCTCGTGGATTCCGGTCACCTGGCACGATTTGCATTCCTTGAGGCGAGCGCCGGACGCGAGCGACCGCTCGACCGCGTCGTGAATGTCGTCGACCGAAAGGCAGGCGTGATGCAGCCCTTCGCCATGTTGCGCGATGTGGCGGGCAAAACGGTGATCCGACTCGTACGACTGACACAGTTGAATTTGAACGTCGCCCAGAAAAAAGTGCGCCTCCCGCGATCCGGCCTGCGCCAGATCCCGCGGCTTGGCGTCAGCAGCCACGCCGAGAAATCGCTGATACTGGGCAAGCGCCTCATCGACGTTCGAAACCGCAATCGCCAGATGCTTGATGCCGAGAACCGCCACGTCGCTCCGTCCTCTCACGAACGATCCATTTGTCGGCTCAGTCCGCCTCCGCACTCGAGCCGCCGGTCGGCGCGGATCCGCGCCGACAACACGAACGCGGTGAAATGTTGTCCGGT
>JAICJJ010000288.1 GCA_025928535.1 Thermomicrobiales bacterium | reverse complement strand
AGGGGCCGGCCTGGTCCGGCGGCAAGATGACATGATCGGTCGTCCAGACCGAGTCGAAGCCGAGCCGCTCGGCGGCTTTGGCCACCTCGACGACCCCCGCGACGGTCGCGCCAGCGGGATAGGTGGGCAGTACGACGCCAAATTTCATGCAACCGCTCCTGCGTTCCGCGGAATCTGCAACAATTGTCGCATCCGTTCGGGCCATCGCGGGCGGCGCGGGGCGGCAGCGGCGATCGCAAGGCGGCATCGTTAACGCACGGCCGACGAAGGAGGGGCGCAGTGGGGATCCGGGACGAGGTGTCGGCGACGGAACTCGATCGCTTCCTCCGGGGCGTCGCCTCGGAGATTCGCCTGTCCGGTTCGCCCGAAGAGCGGCGCGCCTTCGATTTCATTCAGGGCGAACTGGAAGGGCTCGGCTTTGCGGTCGAGCGCCTGGAATGCGAGGCGCTCGTCGGCTACCCGCAACGAGCGTCGCTCGACATCCTCGGCCCTGACGCCCGCTCGATCCGAGCCAACGGCTACTCGCTCAGTCCCGCCACGAACCCGAATGGCATCGTGGCCGAGGTCGTCTTCATCGGCGCGGGCATGCCGGCCGATTACGCCGGCATCGACGCGCGTGGGAAGATCGTGCTGAGCGAAGGGCTGGCGATGCCGGCCAAGGCGCGGGCGGCAAGTCTGGCCGGCGCGGCTGGCCAGGTCCACATCAACGACGACCACATCCACGAGATGTGCCTCTCCCCGGTCTGGGGCACGCCGACGCCGGAGACGGCGCCGCTGCTGCCCGACGTGCCGGCCGTCGGCGTCGATGCGCGCGACGGGGCCGAACTCGTCCGCCGCGCCAAGGCCGGCGGATTGCGGGTCCGGCTCTTCACCGAACCGTATCGCGCCTGGACGGCGATCCCGACCCTGACCGCCGAATTGCCGGGCGTATCCGAGGATCGCTTTGTCCTCTTCAGCGGCCACGTCGACTCGTGGCATCTCGGCGTGATGGACAACGGAACGGCGAACGCGACGCAACTCGAAGTGGCGCGTCTGCTGGCTGCGCGCCGGCACGAATTGCGGCGAGGCGTGCGGCTGGCGTTCTGGTCGGGGCATTCCCATGCCCGGTACGCCAGTTCCGCCTGGTACGCCGACACGCACTGGCACGACCTGCACGAACGCTGCGTCTGCCATGTCAACATCGACTCGGTCGGCGCGAACGGCGCGTCGGTGCTCGAAGAAGCGCCGACGATGGCGGAAACCCACGGGTTCGGTCGCCGGATCCTGGCGGACCTGACCGGCCGCGATCTGGAGTACCGCCGCATCAGCCGCTCGAGCGATCAGTCATTCTGGGGCGCAGGGGTGCCGACGCTCTTCGCGACACTCTCCGAGCAGGCTCGCGACGACTCCGCCGCCGGCGCCGCGATGGCGCAATTGCTGGGCGCGGGGTCGAAAGGCGGCGGCCTCGGGTGGTGGTGGCACACGACCGAAGACACGATCGACAAGATCGACGCCGAAAATCTGACGCGCGACGCACAAATCTACGCTGAAACGCTGCACCAACTTTGCACGATCGAGCGTCTGCCGTTCGACTACGCCGCCGCGGCAGACGAAATCGCGGCCGCGTTGACCCGCCACGAAACGGCGGCTCAGGGCCAACTCGACCTGAGCGCGACCCGACAACTCGCCGAGGGTCTGGCCGAAGCAATCCGAGCCGGCGCGATCGATCGGCACGACGCCGAGGCGGCGAACGACCTCGTGATGGCGCTTGGCCGCGCGCTGATTCCGGTCAACTACACCTCCAGCGGCCCGTTCGAGCATGACCTGGCGCTTGGTTCGCAGGCGCTGCCCGGGCTCGCCGATTGCGCCCGCCTCGGCGCGCTCGATCCCGCCAGCGATCAGGCGCGCTTCCTGCGGACGCGACTCGGCCGCGAGCGCAATCGCGTCGAACACGCGCTGCGCTCCGCCCTGCGACTCGTGCGGGAAGCCGACTCGGCTCCGAGGCCAGTTGGCTGACCATCAAGGGGTCCACGCGGCGCCCTTCGTCATCCTGAGCGGTCATGCCGCAGGCGGCGCCACCACGGCAGACTCCGTCATCCTGAGCCCGCAGGCGAAGGATCTCGGCCCGCGAGTAGGCACCGTTGCGGCGGCCGAGATCCTTCCTTCGTCAGGATGACGATAGAGACGTCAGGATGACGACTGACGCCGGCAGGATGACGATGGAGGCTGATCGCGCGCTTCAGGCGTCGGCCAGGTAGGCGAAAAGCGACGCGGCCGTCCGGATGCCGCTGTAAAAGCGCGCGACGTCGATGTTTTCGTTCGGCGCGTGGTTGCGTTCGTCGGCGTTGGCATACGGGACGAGAAACGACGGCAGGCCGAGCGTCCGAGTGAAGACCGCGTCGGGCAGGCTGCCGCCGAGCAGCGGCACATCGACCGGCTCGCGGCCGAACCCGGTCGCGACCGCGCGGCGAACGATCGCCGCGTACGGGTGTTCGATCGGCGTGTACGACGGCTCCATGCCGCCGTGGCGAATGACTTCGACCTCGGGCGCATGTCGAGCGACGTGCCCCCGGAACTTCGCGAAGATATCGTCCGTGGTCTGGTCGGGCACGAGTCGCATGTCGAGTTTGACCGTGGCGCGCGACGGCAAGACGGTCTTGGTTCCCGCGCCGCTGTAGCCGCTGGCGAAACCGGCGATGTTCAGCGTCGGCCTCGTCATCAACCGCTCGAAATAGCCAAGTCCTTCCGGCGGCGGCAGCCGGTCGAGCCCGATCGCGGCCAGCGCGTTGTGTTGGTCGAGCGGAATGCGCGCCATCGCCGCGACGACCGCTTCGCTCGGCGGCCGCACGTCGTCGGAAAAGCCGTCGATCGTGACCCGGTTGTCGGCGTCGAGCATCGTCCCGAGCAATCGCACCAGCGTCCAGGCCGGATTCGGCGCGATGCCGCCCCAATTGCCGGAGTGGAGATCGGTCGTCGCGCCTTGCGCGCGCAATTCGACGGAGAGCAGCCCGCGCACGCCGTACACCACCTGGGGATGCGCGTCGTCGTGAACCGGGCCGTCGGAGGTGTAGACGAGATCGGCCGCGAGCAGATCGCGATGCGCGGCGACGAAATCCGCCAGATGGGGCGATCCGGTTTCCTCTTCCCCTTCGATCAGAAACGTGACGTTGACCGGCAGCCCGCCGGTCGTTTCGAGCCACGTCCGGGCGGCGGCGATCTGGGCGAAGATTTGTCCCTTGTTGTCGCCCGCGCCGCGCGCGAAAAGTTTGCCGTCGCGGATGGTCGGCTCGAACGGCGGGCTGATCCAGGCGTCGAGCGGGTCGGGCGGCTGCACGTCGTAGTGGCCGTAGATGAGGACGGTCGGCTTTCCGGGCGCGCCGCGCCATTCGGCCACGATCATCGGATGGCCCGGCGTTTCGATCGTCTGGACCGTGAATCCGTCGGCGGCCAGTTGACCCGTCAGCAGCGCGGCGCATTCCCGGACGCCGATGTTCTGCGCGCTGATGCTCGGTTGCCGCAGCAACCGCATCAAATCGTCGAGATCACGCTCGCGCCGCTCGTCGCAAGCGGCCAGAACGGCGTCGAGTTGGCGGACGGCGGTCATCGCGATCGAACCTCTCGTCTCGGGCGGGGCGCGGGCGCGCCGGGTGTGTCCGGGGTCAGGGTCGGGATGCGATCGTCAGATCGGCGTTCGGCCGGTGGATCGCCGCTCCCGTCGCGATCGCGTGGTCGGCGATTTGCGAGAGCGTCGCGAACCAGACGTCGTCGTGTTCTTTCATGAACCGGATCAGCCGGTCGAGCAACCGAATACGGGAGGGGCGGCCGGTGACGAAGGGATGCATCGTCAACACATAGCAGCCGCCGAAATCGCGATACCCGAGAAATTCTTCCGACCACGACTCGAACGCCGTCTGCGGGCTCGAAATGCCGTTGCCGAGCGACGGGATCGAGCAAAAGCCGAAGTAGGCCCAGTCGTCGTTCATCCACTGGATCGGGATTTCGAGCAGGCGATCGCGACCGGCGTCGATGAAATACGGCTCGTCGTCGCCCATCAGACTCGAGTCGTAGAGAAACCCGTAGCGCTTGAGAAGCGCCGGGCTGCTCGGCTTGAGTTCCCAGGCCGGCGAGCGGTAGCCGCGCGGACGCTGGCCGGTGATCCCTTCCAGCACCTCGAGGCCCCGGATCATGATTCGTTCTTCCTCGTCGTCGTCGACGAAATCGGGCCGCTCGTGGAGATAGCCGTGATGCCCCACCTCATGACCCCGCGCGATCATTTCGCGCAGCAGATCGGGATGCCGCTCGGCGGTGAAGCCCGGAATGAAAAACGAAGCCGGAATCTCGTGCCGGGCCAGAAGGTCGAAGATGCGGGGCACGCCGACATTCGGGCCGTAGGTTCCCTCGGACTGAAGCGACAGCCGCTTCTGGTAGTTCTGCGGGTCGTAGATCATCGGCACGCATTCGCCGTCCATGTCGAAGGTGAGCGCGACGGCGACCCGCTTGCCGTCCGGCCAGGGAAACATCGGCATGGTGTTGCTCTCCTCGCTGAACGTGGTTGACGTGGCGTGACCGGCGCTGCCGTCAGCCGCTCAATGGCAGCGACGCGCGACCGGCAAGGCTGCCGCCATCGACCGCGAGCGTCGCGCCGGTGATGTAGGTCGCCGCCGGCGACGCGAGATACAACACGGCCCCCGCGATGTCCTGCGGCGTTCCCATCCGGCGCATCGGCGTCTGCGCCACGACGGCGTCGATGTAGTCCTGCTTGAGGCCGGCGT
>JAICJJ010000292.1 GCA_025928535.1 Thermomicrobiales bacterium | reverse complement strand
CAGGGGCACGGCATGCCGTGCCCGATCGGCCGCGGGCCGATAAATTCGTCGGCGGTTGACCCGATTGTGGTCCTGCGGACCACCGGGCACGGCATGCCGTGCCCCTACCGACGCCCCGATCCCGAGCACGTGCGGGACCGGGGTGCATCATGGTTGTCCGACTACATATTCTCGCGCCCCTTCGGCGCGTCCTTGCCGATGTACAACTCGGCCGGCACGGTGTCCATCGCCGTGTAGCCGGGCCAGTGTAGCGCCTTGATGCCGTTCTTGTCCGGCTGCAGCACGGCGCCTTTCACCCACGGCTTGGCGAACTGAACCGGCGTTGCATGGTAGATGAAGACGCCCGGCACATCTTCGACCAGAATCTTTTCGGCGTCCTGGAACATCTTCGTCCGCTCGGCCGGATCGCCGGTGAACGACGCCGCTTTCTTGACCAGATCGTCGAACTGGCTGTTCGACCACGAATGGCGGCCGCCGGAGAGCCAGACGCTGAGCATGTTGAACGGATCGAGGAAGTCCATGCCGTACGAGACGAAGCCGAAGAGGATCTCGGTCGGCTTGGCCGTCAGCGCGTCCATGAACGTCTTCTGGTCCTTGTTGCTCGTTTCGATCGTGATGCCGAGGTTTTCCTGCAGCATCGAGGCGAGCGCCTGGGACACCGACAGATCGAGCGGAACCGGATTGCGGACCCACATCTGGAGGTTCGGAAATCCCTTGCCATCCGGGAAGCCGGCGTCGGCCAACGCTTTCTTGCCCGCCGCCACGTCGTAGTTCTGGATCGACTTCAATGCCTGCCCGTTCGCCGCCGGAAAGCCGGGCGCGAGCCAGGAGTAGGCCGGAATGCCGGCTGGGCCGAGAATCTTTGCCTTGATCGCGTCGCGGTCGATGACATGGCTGAACGCCTGCCGGACCTCGAGTTTGTCGAACGGCGGTTTGGTCACGTCGAAAAAGAGGTACCAAGTGCGGAAATCGCCGACGCCGGAATAGATCTGGTCCGGAAAGTCCTGCTGCGCCACTTGGATGTCGGCCGGCGCCGGCCCCTGCATGTAGTCGATTTCGTTGTTCTGGTACATCGTGAACCAGGTCTTCGGGTCGGCCAACTTGACCACGACCTTGTTCACCGGCACTTGCAGCGTGCCCTTGTAGTCGGGGTTCTTTTCGTAGACGACGCGCTGGTCGAGCGTCCATTCGGTGATCTTGAATGGCCCGGCCGAGACCGACGTCGCCGGATCGGCGTTGTAGAGGCCGTTGCCGTTTTTCTGCAGCGCCGCCGCCTGCAGCGTCGGCGAATAGAGGAGCATCGCCGGCAGATAGGGCGCGGGAACGACCGTCTCGAAGACGAGTTCATGCTCGTCGGCGCCTTGATGGACGCCGAGTTGGTCGAGCGGGATCTTGCCGGCGATCGCCTCGTCCCACCCCTTGAGGATGCCCTGGTAAAACCAGGTGAAGTCCCAGGCGTGCTTCGGATCGGCGCCGTACTGGAAGGTGGCGATGTAATCCCTGGCGGTGACGGGCGTGCCGTCGTTCCACATCAGGTTCGGATCGAGATTGAACGTCCAGGTCTGGCCGTCGTTGCTGGCCGTCCACTTCGTCGCCGCGCCCGGAACGATCTCGATGTTGCGGCTGAGCCGGACGAGCGAATCGGACAGGATGTCGAAGCAGGATTGCGAGATGCGCTCGTAGACCGATTCGTAAAAGTCGGGCGTCTTGTCGGTGGTCGGATCGTCCGGCAAGACGAAGACCTGCTCGTCCGGCGGCGCGGCGTCGTCCGGCAGCGAAGCGCCCTGTAGCGCCGGCCCGGCGGCGGCGCTCGGCGTCTGCCATCCGAGCGCGGCCAGGCCGGCCAGGCCGAGCGCGCCACCGAGCACGGAACGCCGGCGGATGCGCTGGTCCAACGTCGCCAGCCGCTGCGAGATTTCGCGGGAATCGATCGGATCGGGGGCGGTCTCGTTCGTTCGATCGGCCATGTCGTCTCCTCAACTCTGCGTCGAGCGAATATCGCCAGGTGTGCGCCGCTCCGTCGCGGCGGAGCGCATTCTGGACCAATCCGTCAATTTTGTCGCGGATCGAGCGCGTCGCGCAGCCCATCGCCGAGAAAGGTGAAGCCAAGCATCGCCAGCGCGATCGCCACCGTCGGAAAAAGGCCGAGATACCAGTAGAGCCGGATGTACGGCGCGCTGTCGGCGACCATCTTGCCGAGGCTCGGCGTCGGCTCGTCGATGCCGAGGCCGAGAAAGCTGAGGCCCGCTTCGGTGAAGATCGCGGTCGGAATCGCCAGGGTGATGGCGACGATCAACGGCGGCAGCGCGTTCGGCAGGAGATGCCGGACGGCGATTCGCCAGTCCGAGGCGCCGAGGGCTTGCACCGCCTGCACGAATTCCCGTTCGCGCAACGTGAGCAACTGGGCGCGCGTCAAGCGGCAAAGGACGACCCAACTCGTCGCGCCGATGACGAGGATGATGTTGCGGACGCCGCCGCCGACGACCGAGACGAGAAACATGGCGAAGAGGATGCCGGGAAAGGCGGTCATCACCTCGACGATGCGCAGCACGACGAAATCGGCGAGCCCGCCGCGCAACCCGGCCAGCAAGCCGAGCGGGATGCCGATCAGGCAGGCGAAGGCGACGGCGGAAAAGCCGACTATCAGCGACGTGCGGAGGCCGTAGATGATGCGGCTCAATTCGTCGTGGCCGATCGCGTCGGTGCCGAAGGGGTATTGCCGGTTCGGAAAGGTGTTGGCATCCATCAGGATGGTCTTGTCGTACGGGGTAGGGGCGATCAGCGGCGCGAAGAGGGCGACCGCGATCAGGAAGGTGGTGATGACCAGCCCGACCACGGCCAGCCGCTGCCTGAAAAAGCGGCGGAGCGCGCGGCGCGTGTTGCCGACGCGCGGCGTTTCGGCCGCGGTCAGCGCGCCCGCGAGGCGGATCGGCGAAGCCGCCGTCGATGCGTCGCTCATCGCAGCCGAATCCGGGGGTCGAGCATCGTGTAGAGGATGTCGGTCAGCAGATAGGTGAAGCCCCAGACGACCGCGACCAGCAGCACCAGCGCCATGATCATCGGGTAGTCGCGGGTGAAGGTGCTGGTGACGAAAAAGCGTCCCAGACCGGGGATACGGAACATCTGCTCGATGAAGATCGACCCGGTCAGGATGTTCGGAATTTCCGGCAGCATGACGGTGATGAAGGGGATCAACGCGTTGCGGGCGACGTGGCCCGACAGCACGCGGCGATCGCTCAATCCTTTCGCCCGCGCCGTGCGGACGAAATCGGCGTCGAGCGTATCGACCAGGCAGGTGCGCACGTAGCGGGCGACCAATGCCATCGGCCCGAGCGAATAGGCCAGGATCGGCAAGACGAGATGCTGCGGCGTTCCCCAGCCGCCGGAGGGAAACCAGCCGAGGCGGACGGCGAAGAGGAGGATCAGCCAGGTGGCGACGACGAAATTCGGCAGCACCAGGCCGAGCGACGCGACGAAAGTGACCGCGTAGTCGATCGGGCCGTTGCGATGGGTGGCGGCGATCGTGCCGAGCAGGATGCCGAGCGGGTAGGCGATCAAGATCGCGCCGAGGCCGATCTTGATCGTCACCGGCCAGGTGTCGGCGATCAATTGGGTGACGGTGCGGGTCGGGCTCTGGAACGGCACGCCGAAATCGCCATGCAGCGCGGAGCCCATGTAGTTGAGATATTGACGCCAGAGCGGCTTGTCGAAGCCGTACTTGGCGGCGCGCGCCGCCTGCGTGGCGGCCGGCACTTGCCGCTCGCCGGAGGCGAAGGGATCGCCCGGCACCGCGCGCGTCAGGGCGAAGGTCACGATTGAGACCGCGACCAGAACGAAGGCGAGTCCGCCGATTCGACCGAGAATATATCGAGCCATGCCGCTTCCGCGTCGCCTGCGACGTTGCGTCCAGTCATTGACAGCCGCCTAGCCTAGCAGATGGCGAGGATGGCGCGAAGATGAATGTGCGAAGGCGGCGGCCCCCCAACGTTTTGCGCGACGCTCACCCATGGTCATCCTGAGTGGTCATGCCGCAGGCGGCGCCACCACGGCATGAACAACGGAGTTTTTCACGGCAGCCGCAGCAAAGGATCTCGGCGTCCGTGGAGCGAACGAGATGCTTCGACAAGCTCAGCATGACGGGGGTGCAGTGGCGCTCGCCGCAATAATCTGACGCGCACCCGTGTGAAGGCATGCGTTCCGACTGGCCCGCGACGTGGGGGCGGCGTGCTTGCCACAAACGTTGCGTTTGCTTATAGTTAGTGGCAGCAAATATCGTGAGCGACGTACCGAACGAGTCGATGAAGACCTTCGCCAAACCGACCGCCAATGCCGACCGCCAATCCGCCGACGCCGGCGACGAGGACCTGATCGCCGCCCTCGACGCCGTCATGCCGCGCTATGCCCGCGTATTGCGCCATGCCCTGACGGCCGACGGCGACGACCAGTTGAGCCTGCCGCAGCTGCGCTGCTTGCGGGCGATGGCCGCCACGGAGGGTCCCGCCCTGTCGACCCGGCTGGCCCGCGCCCTCCTCGTCACGCCCCCGACGATGACGCGGACGATCGATGGTCTGGTCGAACGAGGCCTCGTCGAACGGCGCCCCGACCCTGTCAACCGACGCCAGATCGGACTGATCCTCACCCCGGCCGGGCGGGCCGCGCTGGCGCGTTCGGAGACGGTCGTCCGCGATCGTTTGCGGTCGCTGCTGGCGCCGCTAGCGGCTGAGCGCAAAGCGCGCCT
>JAICJJ010000480.1 GCA_025928535.1 Thermomicrobiales bacterium | reverse complement strand
CGGCGTCGACCAACTCCAGAAGCCGATCGCCGACCTCGAGCAAGCGTACGCGTCCGGCGGCGATTTGGCCGCTCCCGCGACGGCCGGAACCGACGTCGCCCGCGCCATCCTCGCCCGGCTCGATCTGCGGAACGAGGTGATCGAAACCGGAAAGCCGGCGCCCGAATCGCAGGTGCTCAACGTCCTCGCGCCGCCCGCGCCGCCGGCTCCCGCCGCCCAAAACATCGCCGTCGGCCAGGCGGTGTCGGTGCTCGGCGACGATTTCGTGGTCGATGCCGCGATCGACGTGCGCGGTGGCGCGACCGCGTTCCGGCTGTTTCGCCTGCGGCAGCAACCGGAAGAATGGCTGTTCGTGCCCGGTTCCGGCGTGACGTGGTACGCCCGCCTCCATCGCGCGTCGCCGGACGAAGCGAGCGCGGCGACCGGCGACAACGCCGCCTACAAGGTCGCGGCGTCGGGATCGGGCGAGGCGAGCGCTGCCGGCGGCGGCCGATCGGCGGCGCCGCAATCGATTCGCTTCGCCTTGCTGGAAGGAACCACCGACACGGCCGCGAGAGGCGTCCGGCTCGACTGGGGAACCGATTCGTGGCTCCTGGTCGGCAACGAGACCCATCTGGACGACATCGAAGTCTATGGCCCGACCGGCGGCCATTGACACGACGACGATCGGACGACGGCAACGCTTCGCGTTCGCAAAGGAGACATCGCGATGGGCATCATGGATCGTTTGTCCCAATTGATTCGCGCGAACATCAACGACCTGCTCGATTCGGCGGAAGACCCGGAGAAAATGCTCGACCAGATCCTGCGCGACATGCAATCGAACATCGTGCAGGCGCGATCCCAGGTGGCGGCGATGATCGCGCAGGAAAAGGAACTCGAAGCCGACGCCGCCGACACGCAACGCCTCGCCGACGAATGGGGCAAGAAAGCCGCCCGCGCCGTCGAAGCGGGCAAGGACGATCTGGCGAAAGAAGCGCTGCGCCGCAAGCGAGACAACGAGCAAAACGCCGCCGTCTACGAGCAGCAACTCGCCGTGCAACAGCAGGCGGTCGAAAAGCTCAAGGATCAGGTGCGGCAACTCGAGGTCAAATACCAGGGCGCGTCGAGTCAGCGCGACGCGCTCGTCGCCCGCCAGCGCCGCGCGACGGCGCAACGCCAGGTCGCCGAACAGGCGGTCGTCTTCAACCCGACCAACCCCAGTTCCGAACTCGATCGCATGGAGCGCAAGATTCGGGGCGACGAAGCGCGCGCCGCGGCCGCGCTCGAAGTCGGCAACGACAGTTTCGAATCGCAATTCGAGCAACTGGAAAACGACGACGTCGATATCGACAACGCGCTGGCCCAACTCAAGCAGCAACTCGGCAAGGGGCCGGCGACGCCGTCGCTTGCCGCCGGGTCGTCGGCGACTGGCCCGGCGCAACAATCGTGACGTTGGCGGCCGGGCGCCAGCCGCTTTCGCGGCGTCGGCGCCCGGCGTTCGCGACCGGAGGGCGCCATGGCGATCCTCGATCTGATCGAATATCCGAATGAGTACAGCGATGAAATCGTCCATCGCATCCCGGAAAACGACTCCGGAGAGTTTCGCCTCGGCTCCCAACTGGTCGTCCGCGAAAGCCAGCAGGCGGTCTTCTACCGCGACGGCAAGGCGCTCGATGTCTTCGGCCCTGGCCGCTACACCCTATCGACCAACAACATCCCGTTGCTGACGGGGTTGCTCGGACTGCCGTTCGGCGGGAAGTCGCCGTTCCGGGCCGAGGTCTATTTCGTCTCGATGCGCGAATTCACCGATCTCAAATGGGGCACGCCGCAGCCGCTGGTCTACCGCGACACCGAGCTCGGCATGATCCGGCTGCGCGCGTTCGGCACCTACTCGATGCGCGTCGCCGATTCGCAATTGCTGGTCAATCAGGTCGTCGGCGCGCGCGGCGTCTACACCGTCGGCGACATCGAGGATTTCCTGCGGAGCATCATCCTCAACGAATTCAACGATCTGCTCGGCTCCCTCAAGACGTCGATCCTCGACATTCAGGGGATGACCGGCGAATTGGCGACGACCGCCCGCAACGCCCTGCTCGATTCGTTCACCCGGCTCGGCCTGGCGCTGACGTCGTTCCAGATTTCGGCGATCACGCCGCCCGACGAAGTCCAGCAGCGGATCGACGAACGCTCGTCGATGGCCGCGCTCGGCGACATGAAGGCGTACACGCAATACAAGACGGCGCAGGCGATCGGCACGGCGGCTGGAAACACCGGGGCCGGAGGCGAAGCGGCGGCGACCGGCGTCGGCATCGGCGCCGGACTCGGGATGGGGCAGGCGATGGCGCAGGCGATGCGCGACGCGATGGCCCCGCAGGGCGCGGCGCCGGCAACCGCCCCCGCTACCGCCACGATCACCTGTCCGAATTGTCACGCGACGATCCCGGCCGATTCGAAGTTTTGCCCGAATTGCGGCCACGCCCTCGCCGGCTCCCCGATCGTCTGTCCGAAATGCGGCACGCTCAACCCGCCAGGCAGCAAGTTCTGCACGAACTGCGGCACGGCGCTGACTGGTTGACGCGTCAGTCGAGACGTCGCGAAGAGACGAGCGGAGCGACGAGGATCGTCCTCCTGCGCGCAGCGACGGCGCACGTCACGCCGGTTGTCGTCGCCAAGTTGCTGCGCGGCGGCGCCGGATCGGGCGTTTGGACCAACGGAGGACGGCCGGGACGCCGTTGGGGGCCGACCGCGTCGGGTTGGCGCGGCGCGGCGATGGCTGACCCGGCGCGGCAGGAGATCGCGGGCGCGGGCGGCGCGGCCCACCGCCGGCGCGTTTGTCCATACGCGCGTCAGCATGACGGGGG
>JAICJJ010000004.1 GCA_025928535.1 Thermomicrobiales bacterium | reverse complement strand
GCGGCCCCCAGAGGCCGACACAGGCGAGCGCCCCGGTCAGGTCGGCCAGATGAACCGATCCGTCCTCCGGCAGATGGGCGCGCAGCCAGACGAGATCGAGCGGCCCGTTCGCGCCGAGTTGAAATTGCTCCGGCCCGAGCCGGGCGACGGTCACGTCGCTGCGGATGGCCCCGCGCTCGTCGAGCAGCAACGCGTAGGTCACGCTGCCGACGCCGCGCGCCACCCGCGCCGAGCACACTCGCTCGAGAAACTCGGCCGCCCCCGGACCGGACACGCCGATCTTCGGCAACGGCGACATGTCGAACAGCGCGACCCCGGCGCGGGTCGCCAGATGCTCGGCCCCGGCGATCGGCGACCAGAACCGACCGGCCCATCCTTCGCGCGGGGGCACAGAATATCGCTCCAGCAGTCGTTCGTTCGCCGCATACCAGCGCGGCTGCTCCCAGCCGCGGCCTTCGAACATGACCGCCCCGAGCGCCCGTTCCCGGCCCGCGAACGGACTTTCCCGCAACGGCCGTGGATCGTCCAGCGGCTGCAGCGGGTGGATGACGTCGTAAACCTCGCGGTATTGCTGCGCGCCGCGCGCCCGGATGTAGGTGCCGGTCAACGCGTGCGGCTCGAAGCGGTTCACATCGCATTCCCGCAAATCAACCTCGGCCCGGCCGTGGGTCATCCATTCCGCGATCGCCTTGGCCGCGCCCCCGGCGTGGGTGATCCAGATCGCCTGCGCCGACCAGAAGCCGCGAACTTCGCTCGCTTCGCCCATCAGCGGCATGCCATCGGGCGTGAACGAAAACATGCCGTTGACCGCCTCGGCGATCTCGACCCGGCCGAGCGCCGGCAGCAGATCGACCGCGTCCCGCCAGGCTGGCGCGAACGCCGCCGCGTCGAACGGGTTGGACGCTGGCATGTCGTCCGCTTCGTCATGCGGCCTGATCGCGTCGGGATCGACCACGACCGGCTCGTGCTGATACGAACCGACGGCGTAATAGTCGCGTCGCTGCCGGAAATACATGTCGCGGTCCTGATGCCGCAGCACCGGCTGGACGATTTCGCGCGTTTCGCCCGCCAATTCCGGCAGCGGCGTCGTCCAGGCAAGTTGGTGCTCGACCGGCGCCAGCGGAATGACCACCCCGGCCATCCGGCCGATGCGCGGCCCCCAGATGCCGCAACAGACGAGCACCCGGTCGGTCGCGATCCGCCCGTCCGGCATCCGCACGCCGGTCACGCGGCCGCCTTCGACATCGATGCCGACGATCGGCGTCCGGTCGCGCAATTCGACCGCGTCGCCCGCGCGGCGGATCAACTCGGCGGCCGCCCAGACGGCCTTCGCCACACCATCCGACGGGACGTGATACGCCCCGAGAATCTTGTCCGGATCGAGCAACGGCAGCAGATCAGCCGCTCCGGCGGGCGAGACGAGCCGGCCTTCCACGCCCCACGACCGCGCCCAGCCGAGTTTGCGATGGAGGTCTTGCCAGCGCTCCGGCGTCGCCGCCACTTCGAGGCTGCCGACGCCATGCCAGCAAGGTTGCCCCTCATGTTCGAGGGACGAGTAGAGCGCGACGGTTTCACGGGCGAATCCGGTCAGCACCTTGGTCGAACTCGTCTGGAAGACGATCCCCGGCGCGTGCGACGTCGAGCCGCCCGCTTGCGGAAACGGCCCCTGCTCCAGCACCACGATGTCGCGCCAGCCAAGCCGGGCCAGATGGAACGCGGCGCCGCTGCCGACGATCCCCGCCCCGACGATCACGACCGATGCGCTCGTCCGCATCGTTCACCTCCGCTCGCCCTGCGCGAATCAGCGAGCGGTATGGTCGCCCGAACCGGCCGCCGCCGCAATGGGCTCCGCCAATTGCGATGGCGACAGGAGATGCGAGCACATTTCCGCCGCCATTGCCGCCAGCGTCAGCCGCAAACCTTCATCGAGCCCCGTGCGCGGCGCCCAGCCGAGCAGGCGTCGCGCCCTGGCGATGTCGGGGCAACGTCGAACCGGATCGTCCGGCGGCAGCGGCAGCGTGACGATCTCGCAGCGACAGCCAGCCGCCGCCTGCACCCGTTCCGCCAATTCGCGGACGGTCAATTCATCGGGGCAGCCGAGATTGAACGTTTCGCCGGCCAGACCATTCGCTTCCATCAACGCGATCAAGCCCTGAACGATGTCGGCGACGTACGCCAGCGAGCGCGTCTGCGCGCCGTCTCCGTAGAGCGTCAACGGGCCGCCCGCCAACGCCTGCCGGCAAAAATTCGGCACGACGCGTCCATCGTCCAGTCGCGACCGCGGACCGTAGGTGTTGAACAGCCGGGCGATGCGAACGTCGACTCCTTCAGCGCGCCATGCGGCCAGACAGAGGCTTTCCCCATACCGCTTTCCTTCGTCGTAGGGCGATCGGGGGCCAGTCGGATCGACGTTGCCGCGATACGTTTCCGGCTGCGGATGCGTTTGCGGATCGCCATAGACCTCGGAGGTCGAGGCGAAAAGCAGCCGCACCCCATCGGCGCGGGCGATCTCCAGCAATCGTCGCGTGCCCTCGGCGTTGGTCGTCAGCGTCTCGATGGGGTACCGGGCGAAATCGCGCGGGCTGGCCGGGCTGGCGAGATGATAGACGCGGTCGAACGGCCCGGCCGCGCGCGTCGCCGCCAGATCGCCGCGGACGTCTGCGACGACCAGGCGAAATCGCGCGTTCCCGGCCAGATGCGCCAGATTCCGGCGGCGGCCCGTGATGAGGTTGTCGACGACGACCACCTCGTCGCCGCGCGCCAGCAGCGCGTCGACCAGATGGCTGCCGATCATCCCCGCGCCGCCCGCGACGAGCGCCCGCATGCCCAATCGTCTCCGCTCCTGCCGCCAGGGCATCGACCCGCCTACACGAACAGCACCTTGAACCTGACCGCGCCGACCAGCCGCCAGAAAATGGCCACCGGCGGAATCAGCATCGAAGTCACGATCATCTCGGCGACGTGCGCCGGCGCCCGCGACGTTCCCTGCAACCGCGCCGCCGCGAAGCGGACCGTCAATCCGGCCCACGCGGTGGCGCCGGCAAACGCCAGCCTGGGCCGCCGCGTCGCCGCCCCGAGCATCGTCAACGCCAGGGCGCCGACCGTCGCGTAATAGCGCAGCGGCGGGCGCGATTGAATTCGTTCCCGATAGCGCGCCGGGTGCTTCTTGTAGAGGAGCGCGTTGTACTGGCTCTTGCGCTGCTGCCGCAGGCTGACGCCCCACGCCGCCGGCCGCGCCGGGTGGGCCACGACGGCGGCCGGCGCCGCGACGATCCGCGCGCCGCGGTCGAGCAATCGAAACTGCAAATCGCTGTCTTCCCGCCAGGCGGCCCGAAACCGTTCGTCGAAGCCCCCAGCCATCGCCAAGGCCGAACGTCGGCAAAAGCAATTCGCCGTCACGAACTCGGAGCGGGCCAATCCGGCCGCGTCCCGTTCGTAGTCGGTCGGGCACGGCGGCAGCGGCATGACGATCCGGCCCGAGGCGGCGATCGTATCGTCGGCCATCGCCGCGAGTCCCGATTCCAGCCAGTCGGGCGCCGGAATGCAATCGTCGTCGGTGAAGGCGACGATTTCGCCCCGCGCCGTGCGCCAGCCGAGATTGCGCGCCGCCGCCGGGCCACGGGCGCCGGCCGTCGTCCGATAACGTGTCGCCGGCCGTTCTTCTCCGGCGCTCCAAGCCTCGACCTGTCGTCGCGTCTCCTCCGACGCCGCGTCGTCGACGACGATCGCCTCGAACTGGTCAGACGGCAGCGATTGCGCGGCGAGCGCGGCGAGACAGCGAGCGAGCAGGTCGGGCCGGCGGCAGGTGGGGATGACGACCGACACGCGCGGCGTCACGCTGACCCCGGCTTTTCGATCAGCCACGAGCCGATGGCGAGCGCATCCAGCGGCGACGTCCAGAAGCAGGCGAGCGCGTCGCGCGGCGTGCAGACGATCGGCTCGCCCCGCGTGTTGAACGACGTGTTGACCAGCACCGGCACGCCGGTTCGCGCGGCGAACGCGGTCAGCAGCGCGTGAAAGCGCGGATTTCGCTCCCGTTCGACGGTCTGGATGCGGGCCGTGCCGTCGATGTGACGCACCGCTGGAATGCGATCGGCCCGGTCGGGCCGCACGCCGTGGACGAAGAGCATGAAGGGCGAATCGTCCGCATCGACGAACCAGTCGCGAGCGGCTTCGGCCAGCACCGCCGGCGCCACCGGCCGAAAATCTTCGCGATCCTTGATCTCGTTCAGGCGCGCTTGCGTTCCCGCGTCGAGCGGCGAGGCCAGAATCGACCGCGCGCCGAGCGCGCGGGGGCCAAACTCCATGCGGCCCTGAAACCAGCCGACCACCCGGTTCGCCGCCAGCAACGCTGCCGTTTCGCCGGCGATGTCGGCGACCCGCCGCGCTGGCGCACCGCTCCAGGCGAGGAGACGTTCGATCTCGTCGTCATCAAAGGCCGGGCCGAGAAACGCGTCGTCCATCCGCCAGGCCCGATCGCCCTCCCGCTCGCGCGCGTCGGTCCAGAGCGCCGCGCCGAGCGCGGTTCCGGCGTCGCCCGCCGCCGGCTGCACCCAGATCCGTTCGAACGGGCCGTCGTCGCGCAAGCGGGCGTTGAGCACGCAATTGAGCGCCACTCCGCCCGCGAGACAGAGATTCCGTTCGCCCGTGCGGCGGTGCAGCCACTCGGCCAGACCGAGCACGGTTTCTTCCAACGCGACCTGCAGCGAACGCGCGAGGTCGAAATGCCGCTGCTCCAGCGGCGCGCCGGGCGCGCGCGGCGGCCCGAACCGCTCGGTCAGTCGCGGCGGGGCGATCGTGTAGGCGCCATCCGATCCGAGGCGGATCATCGACCGAAAATCGTCGGCATAGGCCGGCCGGCCGAACGACGCCAGCGCCATCACCTTGTATTCGTCGGACGAATGCAGGAAACCGAGATGCTCGGTCACCTGCTCGTAGAGGATGCCGAGCGAATGCGGCATCTCGACCTGCCCGATCCGTTCGAGGCAGGTTCCGCGACCAACGAAATAGGCCGTCGTCGCCCGCTCGCCGCGGCCGTCGAGCGTCAGCGCCGCCGCCCGCTCGAACGGCGACGGCAGGAAGGCGCTGGCGGCGTGGGCGAGATGATGATCGACCCAATGCCATTGGAACGGTCCGTCCGCCGAGACGCCCGCGAACCGATCGCGCAGGCGAAGCGGCGCGCCGCCGGCAAGATGCCGCGGGGCATTGACGATCGACGCCAGAAAAAGCGGGTCCCAGGCGGCTTCCAATTCCGGCGGCGTCGGATGGGCGCTCGGCTCGAGCGGCAAGGCGATCGTCTCGTCGCCCCGGCGCGCGCCGAGCCGCCGCCACGGATCGAAGCCGTAGGCGACGTGATCGACCTCGGCGAGTCCGACGCCCGCCCGCTCCATGCAAAAGGCGATCGCGTGGTACGGCAATTCCCAGGCCGAAAACGGAACCGGCCGTTTGGCGTGCTTGATCCGGGTGAATCGCTCTTCTTCGGCCGCGGCGACCACCCGCCCGTCGTCGACCAGACAGGCGGCGGAATCGTGGAAGGCGGCGTTGATTCCGAGGGTCAACATGCGTCGCGGCCTCCCGCGTCGCCGAAACCGGCATCGCCGGCGTCGCCAAGCGTGAACCGTCGGCCGGCCCATGAGCAGGATCGATGCCAGATGCGGTACCGATCTTGCACGGATGACGCGCCGTCGGCCGCAACGGCCGCGATGGAGGCGCGCCATGGAAGAACTTCCGGCCTACGTCCAGATCGAGCCGGTCGGCCAGTGCAATTTGCGTTGCCAGATGTGCGCGATCCAGTTCCGCCGCGACGGTCCGCCCTTCGGTCCCCTCGCCTTCATGCGCTTCGACGATTTCACTCGGCTCGTCGACGAATCCGCCGGCTTGCGGGAGTTGCATCTGCAAGGGCTGGGCGAGCCGATGATGCATCCCCGCTTTTTCGACATGGTCGCCTACGCCACCGGCCGCGGCATTCGCGTCTCGACCAATTCCAACCTGACGCTGCTCAACGCACGGCGGTCCGAAGCGTGCGTCACGAGCGGGCTCGATTGCCTTCACGTCTCGATCGACGGCGCGACGGCGGCGACCTACGAACGGATTCGGGTCCGCGCCCATTTCGACCGGGTGGTCCGCAATCTCGGCTTGCTGCGCGACGCCCGGACGCGCCTGGCATCCGATCGACCGCGGGTGCGGATGGTTTCGGTCATCATGCGCCAGAATCTGCCCGAATTGCCCGATTTGGTCCGCTTCGCCCACGCCTGGGACATGGAAAGCCTCTTCGTGCAGCACCTCTGCCACGATTTCGGCGAAGCAAGCCTCCCCGCGCACTACCGGCCGATGCGCGATTTCGTGCAGGAGCAGACATTGCTCGAAGAATCGCCGGAGCGGGTCGCGCATTATTTCGGCCTCGCCCGCGACGTGGCGCGCGAACTCGGCGTCGATCTGCGGCTGCCGCGGACCACGATCCGCATCCATCCGCCGGGCACGCCCGGGCGGCAACGTTGCGCCTGGCCCTGGACCGGCGCCTACGTCAGTTATCAGGGCTTGGCGATGCCCTGCTGCATGGTCTCGACCCCCGACCGGGCCACTCTCGGCAACATGGCGACCGACGGGGTGGCCGCGGTCTGGAATGGCGACGCCTACGCAACGTTTCGCGCCCGGCTCGCTTCCGACGACCCGCCGGAGATTTGCCGCTCCTGCGCCCTCTACGCCGGCGTCTTTTGAGCGGGCGCGCCGATGCCTGACGTCGACGTTCTCATTCCGACCATCGACCGCCTGTCGTCGCTCGTGATGACGCTCGGCGGCCTCGCCGCGCAATCGTGGCGCGATTTCCGGCTGGTCGTCGCCGACCAAAGCGAACCGCCGGTCGACGCCGATCCGGCCGTCCTGACGTTGCGGCGCCTCATCGAAGCGCGCGGCGGCGAAGTCGAATGGCATCATCGGCCGGTTCGCCACGGCATCGCCGAACAACGCGATTTTCTCTTGCGCCGCGCCCGCGCCGACGCCGTCCTCTATCTGGACGACGATGTCTATCTGGAGGCATGGGTGCTCGAAACGCTGCTGGCGACATTGCGCGCCGAAGGCTGCGGCTTCGTCGGCGCCTTTCCGGCTGGGTTGTCGCACCGCGACGACATCCGCCCGGAGCAACAGGCGATCGACTCTTGGCACGGCCCGGTCGAGCCGGAAGCGGTCGAGCCCGATTCGCCGGCCTGGGAACGGTGGCAACTGCACCGCGCCGCCAATCTCTTCCACGTCGGGCGCGGGCTACCGGCCCGCAAATTGCGCCGGTACCGGGTCGCCTGGATCGCCTCCTGTGTCCTCTACGACCGCCGCAAGCTCGAAGCGGTCGGCGGCTTCGCCTTCTGGAATCGGTTGCCGCGCTATCACTCCGGCGAAGAAGTGCTCGTCCAGAATCTGCTGATGCGCCGCTGGGGCGGCTGCGGCATCGTGCCGTCCGGCGCCTACTATTCGCAGGCGCCGACGACCGTCCTCAACGACCGCGGCACGGTCGATGGCCACGCGCTCGCCTTGCTGCCGGAGATGATCGAACGCTACGCCGCGGCGGCGCGTGCATGACCGATCCGTTCGCGCCGGGGCTGCTCGATCGCCTGCCGGCGCCGCCGCAGCGCGTCGCCGTCTTGCGGGCCGGCCGCATCGGCGATCTCCTCTGCGCCACGCCGGCCTTTCGGGCGCTGCGACAGGCTCTGCCGGATGCCGAAATCACACTGATCGGCTTGCCGTTCGCGCGCGATCTGGTCGAGCGATCCCGCCGGCTCGATCGCTTCGAACCGTTTCTCGGCTTTCCCGGAATCGCTGAGCAATGGTTCGACGCCCGCCGCGCGACCGAATTTTTCGCACGCATGCAAGCGCACTGTTTCGACCTGGCGCTGCAGATGCACGGTTCCGGCGTCCACAGCAACCCGTTCGCCTTGCTCCTCGGCGCGCGCGTCACGGCCGGCTTCATCCGCCCCGCCGCCGATCCGGGTCGGCTCGACGCCGCGTTCCCTTATCCGGCGGACCGCCACGAGATACGGCGCTGCCTCGCCTTCACCACCTTTCTCGGCGCGCCGTCCGAGGACGAGGCGATGGAGTTTCCGCTGCTCGCCGCCGACCGCGCCGAAGCGGATCGGTTGCTCGCCGGGCTCGCGCCGCCGCTGATCGGCCTGCATCCCTTCGCCCGCGACGACGCCAAAAAATGGCCGGACGGACGCTTCGGCGAGGCAGCGCGCCGGGTGCGAAACGAAATGGGCGGCAGCGTCGTCGTGCTGGGAAGCCAGGAGGACGGCGCCGTCGGGGATCGCGTCGCCTCCAGAATCGGCCCTCCGGTCCGCAATCTCGCCGGCGCGACGTCGCTCGGCGGCCTCGGGGCGGTCGTCGAACTGCTCGCCGTCCTGATCGCCAACGATTCCGGCCCGGCGCACATCGCTTCGGCGCTGCGGGTACCGTCGGTGATCTTGTTCGGGCCGACCGATCCGGCGACATGGGGCCCGCCCGCCGACGGGCCGCACCGCGTGGTTTGCTTCGACCCGGAAATCGAGGCGCCGGGACCATGTCTGGCCGAAGGGTGGCATCCTTCCGTTGACGCGGTGGCGGCGGCGGCCCTGACGGTCGTCGGCGAGCGTGGGAGGAGCGAGGAGATCAGCGTGGCAGGAATCGGCGCGTGATCGTCGATCGAAGCAACGTGACGCAGGGCTGGCGGTTCGCGGCGCCCGCCTGGCGTCGCGCGCCGCTCCGACGATCGGCGGGCCGGCGGGACATCGCGCTGGCGGCGGTCGTGGCGCTCGTCGCGTTCGCGGCGGCCGTGGCGCACATGCCGTACGCCGGATTCAATCCCGACGAAAGCCGCTGGATTTCGCGCGCCCACTTCCTGGGCGATTACTTCGATCCCGGCAGCGCGACCTGGGACGACGGCTACACGACGCGCGGCCAGCCGCCGCTCGGCTCCTATGTCACCGGCCTCGGCCTGCTGCTGCAAGGCCGCGATCTCGACACCAACGGTCCCTGGAACTTCGCCTGGCCGGGCGCGCCCGGCTGGCAGCACAACATCGACGCCGGCAACATGCCCGATCCGGCCGATCTCGCCGCCGCCCGCCGCACCAACGCCGCCCTCGTGGCGTTGACGGCGGCGGTCGTCTACGCGATCGGCTTCGGCCTGACCGGCCGCGCGGGCGCGCTCGCCGGGTCGTTCGCGTTCGCGATCCATCCCTTCACCGGCTACATCGGCAGCATCGCCACCGCCGACGCCCTCCTCGGCGTCCTCGTCGCGCTCGCCGCCCTCGTCGCGATGCGCTACGCGCGACGGCCGTCGTGGCGCGGCGCGATCCTGCTCGGCGCCCTCCTCGGGCTTGGCGGAGCCACGAAGTTGAGCCCCCTCTTCGTCGCGCCCCCGCTGGCCGGGCTCGGCGCCGCGCTGCTGATCCAGCGAACTGCGTGCGAACGGCGCTGGACCGTCCCGCGCGATCGGTTCAGCCGCGGTCTTCTCATCGTGCCGGTAGTCGCGGCCGCCGTCTTCGTCCTCGCCTATCCCTATCTCTGGCGCGATCCGATCGCCGGCACGGAGCATCTCTTCGCGTTTCGCGTTCAGGAAATGAGCGACCAGAGCGCCGACTGGCCGGTGATGGCCGTGCCGAGCCGAACCGAGGCGCTCCGCCGGGTAGGCATCAACTTTTCCGACCACTACAGCATCGTCGGCGGCCTCGCCAGCGCGATCGGGGCCCGGCTTGGCGTCGATTGGCGTCCGCCCGAAGTCGAGTTGGCGCTTGCCCTGGCCGGACTGGTCGTCTTTGGCGGGCTGGCGGTTGCGCGCGGGCCGCGCAGTCCGACGGCGCTGGCGCTGGTCGTGCTCGGAGGGCAGACCGCCGTCACCATCGCCGGCATGCGCTCCGAATTCGACCGCTATCATGTGCCGATGATGTTGCTTGGCGCGGTCGCCTTCGGCGCGCTGGTCGGAGCCAGCTTCCCATGGCTTCGATCCGCGGGCGCGCGGTGGCGCGAACGCGGGCGAGCCAGTGCGCCGGCGCTGCGTCTGGTCAGCGAAACGCGTCCCGAACAGGATGCGGAGGAGCGTTCGGCGCGATGTGGGTCCTGACGAAAACGGAATGGCCGACGCTCGTCAATCTGGCGACCGTCTCCCAGGTCGGCTATCAGCAGATCGCCAAGTACAGCCCGGAAACACGGGTGATCGCCTCGACCTGGGAACAGGAACTCGTCGTCGCCGAATGCGCCAGCGGCGAACAAGCGCGCGCCGTCGTGCGCCTGATCGCCCGCTCTCTCGCCGCTCGCGCGCCGTATCTCGATCTCTTCGCGCTCGATCTGGCGACGCTCGACGACGAGCCAGCCGGCGCCGTGCTCTGACCGAGCGCGTCGGTCGGCGGAACGAGCCGTCGGCGCCGCGCGTTCTGAAGGCAGACGGCGCCGCCCCGCGCCCCGTGTTCCGGCTGGCGTATGCTTGCCGGCGTACCTCTTCTTCGGGCGGCGCGACACGCCGACGATCCCACCCCGCGGGACAAAATGCGTCAGGGAGGAATTGCATGAACCGCGTCGTCGTGGGGCTGGTCGGCCTCGGACTCGGAGTGGCGTCATTCGGCCGCCTCGCCCAGGCGCAAGACACCGGCTGGCCGGTGCTCACCAATGCCAATGGCAGTTATGTCGTCTCGAGCGATCGGGGCACAACCTCGACGATCGACGCCAATGGCCGCGATGTCGTCTATGGCGACATCACGACCGGTCCCGGCGGCGTCATTCTCGGCTTGCCGACGCCGACGCCCGCGCCCAGCGGCGGCGACGGGAACGGGAACGGCGACCAGCCGGCGCTCCACCCGACCGCCGACGACACCGACGGCGACAACCTGTCGAACGAACTCGAAGCCCAGTACGGCACCGACCCGAACAATCCCGACACCGACAACGACGGCGTCGCCGACGGCGACGAGATCAACATCTATCACACCGACCCGCTGAAATTCGACACCGACGGCGACGGGCACGGCGACGGCGACGAACTCTTCTGGCTCCACACCGATCCGCTCGACCCCAACTCGCCGCCGCCCAGCCAGTCAACCGGCGACCAGCCTGGCGGCCAGACTTCGGGCGGACAAACATCAGGCGACCAGTCTTCAGGCGATCAGGGCTCAGGCGGCCAGGCGTCGGGCGATCAGAGTTCCGGCGGACAGCAGACGGACGCGCAGAGCAACGCCATCCCGGTCGCGACGTGCGGCGATTTCGCTTCCTGGTACGACGCCCAGAACGCCTACGAAGCGGCCGGGCGCACCTCGGCCGCCCCGGCGCTGGTCGAATCGCTCGATCCCGACCGCAACGGCATCGCCTGCGAAAACATGATGCAGTAGCGCCGT
Organism: Thermomicrobiales bacterium; assembly: GCA_025928535.1. GTDB lineage: Bacteria > Chloroflexota > Chloroflexia > Thermomicrobiales > UBA6265 > JAICJJ01. The sequence goes on along the minus strand of JAICJJ010000004.1, from coordinate 8,160 downwards.
CGCCCCTTCACCATCGTCGACGAGCCCGCCTCTGCCGGCGGGCTCGTCGCGGTCCAATGTACGCAGGTGGCGCGACCGGACGCGCTCCGTCGGGTGGGGAATGCCGCAGGGAACGATGCAGACGACTTCGGCGTCGGAGTCGCACATGCGCGTCCAGGCGGCATCCTCGGATCGGCGCGACGCGCCGATATCCCCTTCATCGCCTCGGCCCGGCGACGCCCTGTGCGGCGGTGTGGTTGCCCCACCCGCATGGCTCGCCACAGTAGCCCACCTTGCGCGTGCTGCTGTTGCAGGTGCATTGGTCGCCGGCGCCATAGATGCAGCTGGAGCCGCGCGGAAAGCCGAGGCGGTCACAATCGGCGTCCGTCTTGCACCGGCCGCAGGTGTCCGAGATGGCGAATTCCACGCAGCGCACGCCCCCCTGCAGCCGCCGGTAACAGGCGCAAAACGAGTTGGACATGCAGGAGCCATAGCCGTTCGCGCTGCACGAGTCCGCGCCGGCGGGGCAGTCGGCTCGCGCGCTCTGACAGACGCCGCCGACGCAGACCTCCCCCGCGGCGCAGCACGTCCCGTTGCACTTGCGCTTGCACTTCTTCCCGGGGCGATGTCTGGCGTCGGCGGATGTGGCGCCGAGCAAGGCCAGCGCCCCGCCTACGAGTCGGATGGCGGAGCGACGGTTGCGAGTCGACGCGAGCGAGCGGACGAGCACATCGAACCGGCCTGCGTCCATGGTTATTCCCTTGATCGACGAGCAGCGTCAACGCGAGTCGAGAATCCGACCTGAATTATCGCACAACGATATTTCTCGCGTCGGGCGTCCGTCAAGTTTCGACGCCTGTTGCTGAGGCGCGTCGAAATCATCCATGCGGCTGTGGACAGGAGAACGCCGTTCCAGACAGACGACCGCCGACAACGCGGCAAGCCTCATGCCTATCGGTTCGGCGTTCGCCGAGAATCAGCAACCGTCGATACGGTCGCGTCAAGCAAAAACGCGCCGGGAAGCCGGTCGACGCCCCGAGCGCGCACGCCGTTCGATGTCAGCGCGGGCGATCCGCGCCGGAAGTTGGCGCCTGCGCCTGGCGCGTCGCCGGCAGGGGCCGAACGACGGTCGCTGAACCCCGGTTCGGCCGGCCCCCAGGTCGGCTCCGCTGCTCGCCGGGATTGACCGGCGCCTTCAGCGGCACGCTCCCCGGCAACGACCAATTGACGCCGTTGCGTCTACGCCTTGAAGTTGCAAGGCGCGACGCACATGCCGAGAGTGTTTGAGGCGCACAACGGACACTCGGCTCCGGAATCCTTGACGCAACTCGAGCCGGGCGGGAACCCCAGCGCGTGGCAGTCGGCATCATTGAGGCACTGGTCGCAGGCAGTCTTGTTTAGTTGAATGCCGCAGCGGACGCCGCCCTGCAACCGTCTGAGGCACAGTCCCGCCGCGCTCTGGCTGCACTTACAGATCGCGCCGGTCGCCGATTCGCAAGCGTCTGCGTTATCGGCGCAGGTTCCTTGACCGGTGACGCACTTGCCTTTCGCGCAGATGTCGCCGGTCTTACAACACTTCTTCTTGCACTTCGTTTCACCCGCCTTGCACTTCTTTTTCGCACGCGGTTGCGCTTGGACATCGATGGAACCGGAGCCGACAAGCGCGGTCATCGCGCCGGCGGCGAGACCGAAGAGCGCGCGCCGCGACCGAATTGGGGCGACCGACCGAGCCATGGCATCGAAGCGATTGGGGTGCATCGCGACCTCCTGCTTTGACCCGCATGACCAGACGCGACAAGGCGCCGGCGTCCCGATTTATCCGTGCGGTCCCGCGCTCCGGGTTTGACCGTGGATCGGAGCCGGCGGCGGCACGAACCCGCATGGCTCGCCGCAATAGCCCTTTTTGTTGTCGTTGCACGTGGTGCAATTGACGCCGAAGTCCTGGATGCAACTCGATCCGGGCGGGAAGCCGAGGGCGACGCAATCCGCATCCGTCTTGCATTGATCGCAGGCGCCGATCGGCAAGAGGAATTGGACGCAGCGCGTTCCCCCCTCGAGCCGGTGATAGCAAGCGCAGTTCGTGTCGTTTGTGCAGGCAACGGTGTCGGTCGCGCTGCAGGAGTCGGCGCCGTTCGGGCAATTGGCTTGCCCGGTGACACAGTTCTTGCCAGCGCAAATCTTGCCCTTGGGGCAGCACGTGTTCCCGCATGGCGTTCGACCATGCTTGCACTTCTTTTTGCCGCGCGGCGCGGCGTCGGTGGCGTCGGCCTTCGTCACGCCAAGCGCGGCGAGGGCGCCGGCGGCGAAGCGGACGGCGGCGCGACGCGTGCGGAGCCGCGCCAGCGAACGGGCGAGTCCATCGAATCGACCTGCGTCCATGGCGGCCTCCACAATTCATATCGAAGCGAGCCGACCGACCCGCGCTCCGATCGGGACGATATCACGATAGCCTTCAGACGCGCTGTGTGTTTCATCACGCGACAACGGTTGGTCAGCGCACAAACGGCCGGCGTCGGGCGGCATGTGCCCCCCGACGCCGGCCGCCCAAAAGCGCTGGCCGAAACCGTTACTTCTTGATGAACGGGCCGGCGATGGCGAGGACTTCGCTCGGCGTCTTCGGCTGATCGACGGCGTCGGGGAAGGGCGACGCGCCGTTCAGAATGTTGAGATAGGCGGCGTGCCGGGCTTCGACCCCATGGATCGTCAGCGCCGCCGTCAGGAGTTGAGCCGAATCGATCAGGTATTGCGCCGCGCCGGTGTAGGCGGCGACGCCGGTGTTTTCGAGCGCCATCGCCACCTTCAGGAATCCGGCCAGATCGGCGTAGCCGAAATCGTAGCTGGCCGCCTGCACCGGCGCGCCGCCGAGTTGAGTGATGACCTGCGTCAGGGTCTGGACATGCTCGGCTTCGTCCTGACCGATCCGGCCGATGTAGTCGCGCACCGAGGTCTGCAGATTGGCGTTGAGGTAATCCTGATTGGCGAATTTGGCCAGCCCCTCGCGGTAGAAGGTCGCCTCCAGGTGTTCGAGCGTCAGCGCGTAGTTGAGGACGTCGACGTCATTCTTGAACGGCGCGGTCATCGTTTCGGGCGTGCCGGCCTGGGCGTAAAGACCGTAGCCTCCACCCGTCATGGTTGAAAAGAAACGTCCCACGTTGGTGCTCCTCTCTCCGATGGCGATTGCGGACGTTGCAAGGTCGCGGCTCAGGCTCCGACGACAAAGGGCTTGACGATTTCCATGATCTGAGCGGGGCTGGCCGGGTCTTCGAAAGCGGCCGGGAAGGGGACCGCGCCATTGATCAGATTGAGGTAGGACGCATGCCGCGCTTCGACCGCGACGATTCCCCCGGCCGCCGTCAGCAACTTGGGATCCTTCAGATACTGGCCCGCTCCGTCGTAGGCCCGCACCCCCGTGTTTTCCAGCGCCTGCGCCGTCATCAGGAATTTCTGGGGGTCGGCGCCGTAGCCGAAGTCGTAGCGCCCTTCGGCGACCGGCGTGCCGCCGAGTTGCTGAATGACCTGCGTCAAGGTCTGGACGTGCGCCCCTTCGTGGTCGCGGATCATCGCCAGGTCGTTGCCGATCGCATTGCCGAAGGGACCGTTGCCGAACGCGAATTTGCCGACGCCGTCCCGGTAGAAGGCGTATTCGAGGTGCTCCAGGGTCAGCGCGTAGTTGAGGACATCGACATCGTTCTTGAAGGGCGACATGCCGGATGCCGGCGTGCCCGTCTGCGCCGCGGCCGACCCGCGAAAGCCGGGAAGGCCCGTCGCCAGCAGCGCGCCGCCCGCCGCCAGGCCGGCGGCGCCGCCGAGCAAGCGCCGCCGGGTGAGCCGCGTTCGTTCGGCGGCGACCTCGTCCAACAATCGTTCGCGCCATGCGTTCATGCCAGGCCTCCTCGTTGCGAGGGCGAACGCCCCCGGCCGTTCCGCCGGCCGCCGCGACGGCGAGCCGGTCACGCCCGGTGCAACGAGACAACACGTGGAATTGGATCAATTTCCGGCCGAAATCGCGCGCTGGCGTCCAGACGTCCCGTGTCGGTCAGGCGGATGGAATCGGCGCCTGGGCGAGGATCGCCCCGGTCGGTTGCGGACTGCCGAGCGGCCCCGGCTCGGCGGTGATCGCGATGGCGCGGTCGGTCCGCGGGTCGGCGGCGACGGCGTGCGTGGCGGTCGAGCGGTCGAACGTGCCGGCCGGGACCGGTTTGCCCGCGGCGTCGATCAACCAGACCTGGTAGACGTGCTGGGGCGCGAGCGGCGGCAAGTCATGGACTGCGAGCAGGACGACGCCGCGATCGGGCAAATAGGTGACCGCGCCGTTCGCCCCGGCCGCGGCAGTCGCCGCCTGGAGCGCGACGGTGACGCCGCGCCCCGGACCAGCCGATTGCCGCAACTGCAGATTCCAGAGCAGGAGCCCGGCCGACACGACGAGCAAGACCGCCGCGGCGGCCCAGCCGAGCCCGAGCCAGCGCCGTGACGCGGGAACCGCGGGAAACGGTCGAATTTCGGCGGGCGGCGCGGCCGGCGCGTCTGGCTGGCCGCGATGCGCCGCGTCAGCGAGGTCCCGGCGCGCCGCCGCTTCGAGCCGCGCGCGCAAGGCCAGCGACGGCTCGCGTTCTTCGACGATGAGTGGCAACGCGACGACGGCGCGCCGCAATTCGCCGAGTTCCGCCCGACACGACGGACAGCCGGCAAGATGACGCTCCAGCGCCGCGCGCTCGCCCGGCTCGAGCGCCCCGAGGGCGTACGCGCCGAGGAGTTCGCGAAGGTCTTCATGCGCCTGATCGAGTCGTTTCGGTTCCACCACGCTGTCCTGGTCGGCGATTCATTGTCGGATGCTGGCATGGATCGTCGGACTGCCGCGACCCGGTCGGTCACGGGGCCGGTCCATCGGCGAGCGCTTCGGCCAGTTTGCGCAGGCCGAGCCGCATCCGGCCTTTGATCGTGCCGAGCGGCGCGCCGGTTCGCTCGGCGATTTCGCGGTGGCTGAGGCCGTCGAAGTAGGCGAGTTCGATCGCCTGCTGCTGCTCGTTCGGCAGCGCCGCGACGGCGGCCCGCACGCGGTCGCGGTCGAGATGCTGCCCGACCGCCTGCCAGACGTCCGGGGCAGCGAGCACCGACTCGGCCTGGTCGATGTCGTCCATCGTCGTTGCGCGACCGTGCCGCCGCCGCAAATCGATGGCCTTGTGATGGACGATCGTCAGCAGCCAGGCCCGAACCCCGCTGCCGCGGCTCGGGTCGAACGTCCCAGCCCGCCGCCAGACGAGCATGAACGCGTCTTGCACCGCTTCTTCGGCGATCCCGGCATCGCCGAGCGTCCGGTAGGCGAGTCCGAACGCCAGCCGGCCATAGCGATCGTACAGCGCCATCAACGCCGCCGGTTCTTGCCGCACGATCCCTTGCAACAACGCGGCGTCGTCGGGCTCGCTCGCCATGCCTCGCTCGTCCGGTCCTACGTCGCCGTCGCCGACTCTGGATCATCGGGGCCATCCCGGCCGGGCAGGCGCGCGATCCGGCCTCCGGAAACGGCGACGCGCATCTTCGCATGTCGGCGCCGACGACGCGAACCGGCGGCGCGTCGCCGCCTCTTGCGTGCCAAGGTCGACCACCTGTTGTATCGCTTTGATAATACTGATATGATGCCAATCAGGTCATGAGTGTGCGAGGAGGAATGATGGACGAATCGAAGTTCGATGCCTTGACCCGCGATGTCGCGACGGCCGGCGGCAGCCGGCGGCAACTCACGTTCGGGCTGACGATCGCCTTGTTGACCGGCGCCGTCGTCATGCCCATGGCGCACGAAGCCTCGGCGGCCGAGACCGCGGGCGGCGCTTGCGGCCACGGCCGACACCATTGCCACGGCAAATGCTGCCCGCGGCGCGGACCGGTCTGTTGCAAGAAGGGGTGCTGCAAGAAGCACTACCACTGCTGCAAGGTCTTCGGACTGGACGCCTGCTGCCGGAAGTAGACGCCGCGGCGCGACGATTCTCGCCGTGGGCGGTCGTCCGGGGTGTCAATCGTCCTGTTGCGCCGATCTCCGTGGGCGGCCGTCGCGCAAGGTTGCCACGGACCTGCTGCATTTCGCTGGAAACCCGCTACAATGCAATTGTGCTGCGACGTCCGTGGGGGACGCGCAGGGCGCGCATGGGAAGATCGGGAGGATAGTCCAGCATGAACGACGAGATCTTCGCGCAATTCACGGCGTCGGCGGGCAACGGCGGCGTGGCGACCGCCAACGCCAACGGCGGCGCGGTCAGCACCGGCGCCATCAACAGCGGCGGCAACGTCGGCAACGCGATCAGCGTCGGCAACACCAACGCCGATCCGCAGATCAACGGCGGCTCGGTCAGCAACAACACCGGCATCGGCATCTCCGCCAACGGCGGCACCGCCATCGCCGACGCCCACGGCGGCAGTTACAACCTCGCGTTCGTCAGCTAGCGCGGGCTGCTCGATATCGCCGGTCGCCACTGCCGGCACAGGCAACGAGGACGGCGCCGATTGCCGGCGCCGTCCTCGTATTCATGAACCTGATCCGCTCCGTTCCCCTGCGTCCGTAGTCGCGACCATTCGTTGGAACAGCCGATCGAGTTCGATCGCCGGGTCGCGGCAGAGGCCGCCGTGGACCGGTCCGGGGTGGACGACGGTGCTGACTGGCGCCGCGAGCCAACCGAACCGTTCGTGTTGCGGCAGCCGCGCGATCGGGCCGGCGTCGGAATTGCCCGCGGCGATCTGATCCAGATAGCGCAACTGCCGGGCGACGGCGTCGAGATCGAGCGTGGGGTCGAGCGCAGCCAGCCGCGCCGGGTTGAATCTGAGGCGCGCTCCGAGAAAACCACGCGGCCGGCAATAGAGCGCCACGCCAACATTGAGGCATTCGCCCCGCTCGACCCGCGGCGTCACGCGGATCGCCGTCCAGGCGTATGGCTGCCAATCCGACTCGCCGGAACCCGATTCAACCACGGCTCGCCTGGCGGGCACGCTCCGCCTCCTCCACAAACGCCGCGCGCGATTCCAGGCGCCGCCGCAGCCAGGCGCGATACGCGGCGCGATGCTCCGTCGACGAGGCGAACGGGCCAATGCCCTCCAGCCAGTCGTCCGGCACGGCGGACACGACGGCGTCGATCGTCTCGTCCGTCACCCGCGGCGCAAGGCGGGCGTCGGCGTCGACGATCGAGCCGGCGGCCGGCAGCAAGACATGGTCGCGGATCGGCGCGAACGGCGTCGCGGCGCTGGCCTGCGCGGCGGCGAGATCGTTCCAGCCATGCTGGGCGAAGAGCGCCGCGCCATGATCGATCAGCCAGAGCCGCTTGCCCCAGACGAGCAGATTCGGATTGCGCGGCGTGCGGTCGACATTGGTCACGAACGCATCGAACCAGACCACGTCGGCGGCGAACTCGGGATCGTTCGCCGCGCCCGGGGCGAACGCGACCGCGCCGGGCAGGTAGTCGATGCCGAAATTGAGACCGGCGCTGCGCTCCAGCAAGTCCTGAATTTCCGGGTCCGGTTCCGCGGCGCTGAGCGCCGCAGCGAAATCGACGGTCACCAGATCGGGCACGCTCAGCCCGAGCCGGCGACCGAGTTCCCCCGCGATCGTCTCCGCGACCAGCGCTTTCGGTCCCTGGCCCGCGCCGTGAAACTTGACGACGTACATCCCGTCGTCGTCGGCTTCGACGATCGCCGGCAGCGATCCTCCTTCGCGCAGCGGCGCCAGGTAGCGGGTCGCTCGCACCCTTCGCAATTGTCGGCTCCTCGCTCCCGTCGCCACTCCCACGCTCGCCGTTGTACGACCGAACCACTTGGGGGCGCAAGGCGGCCGCGTGGCGCGGCCCTGCCGGAAACCGGGACGATCGGCAGGGGCCGCCTGGCTGGCACAGGCGAAACCACGGCCGTCGGACATGCGTCGTAATGAGTGGTTGGCCTGGAGGGAGCAACCCGGCCACGACCAGGGGAAGGGGCCGCGCGACGTCGCGCGGCGATGTTCAGGTCCAAGACCCGAGGGGATGACGGCGACGAACACGCGGCGCCGATTCGCACCTCGGCGTGGTCGAGGATGAGGGGGACGACGATCATGAGCCTGACGACGAAGCCGGGGCTGCGGTTTTCCGCCGCCGCCATCGCCGTGACCGGCAGCCTGCTGCTGGCGGTCGATGCGAACGCGAACGCGAATCCGAATCCGGCGCCGAG
>JAICJJ010000592.1 GCA_025928535.1 Thermomicrobiales bacterium | reverse complement strand
CGGTCGGCCTCGCCTTCCAGCCGGGAACCGATCGCCTCTGGGCGACGGTGAACGAGCGGGACAACCAGGGCAACGAGATTCCGCCCGATCTGGTGACGATTGTCACGGAGGGAGCGAATTACGGTTGGCCGAATTGCATCCCGCCCCATGCGCGGCCGCAGGAAGCGGGGGCCGACTGCGCCAACATCACGCCGCCGATGGTCGGCATTCAGGCCCATTCCGCGCCGTTGGGGCTGGCGTTCCTGAGCGGGAATGGCGTTCCCGCCGACCTGAACGGCGATCTGGTCGTCGCCCAGCATGGCTCCTGGAACCGGCAGCCGCCGGCCGCGCCGAAATTGCTTCTGATCGAATTCAAGGATGGCGAGCCGGTCGGCGCGCGCGATTTCGTGACCGGCTGGCAAGACGCCAATGGTGACCGCTGGGGGCGGCCGGCGGGCGTGGTGGTCGCGCCGGACGGCAGCCTGATCGTCTCCGACGACACGGCCGGGCTCCTCTACCGGATCAGTCTCGCGGGCTGATCCGTCGTCGATCTGACAAGGAGTCCGCTGGACAGATCGCCAGCAATGGTCGCGGCATCGGCTCCCGGCGCGCCCCGTCGGGGATTTTCGTCTGCTCGCGCCGCGACGGGAACGAATTGAACAGCATCGTGCGGATCGGTCGCGTGGATGGACAAGCGGAGCGATATCAAGGCATCGTTGATGCCGAAAAGTACGACGGGCGCTCGAACGTGATCCGGGCGATCGAGGCTCCGGAAACTGCGCGTCGGGAGTTGAGAACGTTGGCTGATGCGACACGAGAGGCGCAGCGGTGGCTGGAGCGATGGGCCGGCGAACCATTTGCCTATCTGACCACGATCGGGCGGCGGACCAGGCGGCCCCATCGCATCGAGATCTGGTTCGGCGTGGAGGATGGGCGGCTGTACCTGCTTGCCGGCGGCCGCGAGCGCTCCGACTGGGTGCGCAATCTCCATGCGAACCCGCAGGTCACGGTCGAGTTAGGCGACGAGACGCACGCCGGCATGGCCCGCGTCCTTGAAGCCGGGACGGACGAGGATCAGCGCGCACGCGAGTTGCTGGTCGCCAAGTACCGGCAGGGCGACGACCTCGACGAGTGGGGGCGAACGTCCCTCCCTATCGTGATCGAGTTTTCGGCCGACGGCGACCCGCCGTCGGACCTCAGACCGTCGTCGAGTCGGCGCCATGCGTCGTGAGGAGCGCCCCGCACACAACCAGGGAGAATGTCATGCAGATCACCAGAAACGATCCTGCGACCGGCGCCGGCCCAGCCGATTGGTTCACCGGCGCGGTCTACGTCGATCCGGTCGCGACGCCGTCCGGTCCATCGCGGCTGAGCGCGAGCAGCGTCCACTTCACGCCGGGCGCGCGGACGGCGTGGCACACGCATCCCAACGGCCAGACGATCTTCGTCACCGAAGGGGTCGGTCGTTGCCAGCGGCGCGGCGGTCCGATCGAAGTCATTCGCCCCGGCGACCGCGTCTTCTTCGAGCCGGGCGAAGACCATTGGCACGGCGCCGCGCCCGACCGCTTCATGACCCATCTCGCCATGCTCGATGTTGACGAAGCGGGCGCCAGCGCGACCTGGGGCGAGCATGTCTCCGACGAGGAGTACGGCAAGCCGTTGGGTTGACGGCAGACTTCGAGGCCCCGGCTGTGACCCGCCTTTCGGGCGCGGGCCTACTGCGCGAGTTGGCCGCCGTCGATCACCAGCCCGGTTCCGTGAATGAAGGCGGCGTCGTCCGAGGCGAGATAGGCGTAGGCGGCCGCGACATCTTCGGCGCGGCCGACGCGCCCGAGCGGAATCTTGTCGCGGACGTAGGCGGCGACGAACGCCGGATCGTCGATCGCTTCCGACATCGGCGTCTGGATGTAGCCGGGGCAGACGGCGTTGACCCGAATGCCGTGGCGACCCAGTTCGAGCGCCATCGTCTTCGTCAGTTGCAAGAT
>JAICJJ010000180.1 GCA_025928535.1 Thermomicrobiales bacterium | reverse complement strand
CGCGATCGCCATCGTGCCCGCTCCTGAAACCCGCGCTTCGCCAGCGGCGCAATTCGATATTCGCATGGTAGTGGAGCGAGTCGGCGTCTCCCGGCTACGGCGGCCCAGGATAGTCGTGCTTGCGGGAGAGGTAGAGCGTCTGCTCTTCCCGCGCCCACGACGAGTAGGGGAGCGCGACGATCGGGTCGTAGCCGTCGACCGGTTCGGTGCTGACGATGTAGGTGCTGTCGGTGGCCGGGCCGAAGAGATCGGTCCACCACGGGCCGCCTCTGGTCCGCGTCCGGATGTGATTGTCGATCGAATATTCGTAGAGTTGATAGCCGTCCCACGACGCGCCGGCGTCGAGTTTGTCGAGCGGCACGCCCATCGCCACGGCCGTCCGCGCCAGATCCCACGTCGCGCCTTGCAGCGAGAGGAAGTCGTGCGTGCCGATCACGGCATAGACCGCGAACGCGGCCACCGTCAGCCAGGCGCCGAGTGGGCGCGCGCCGAGCCCGCGCAACGCCCAGAGCCCGAGGCAGAGGGCCAGCGGCAAGAGCGGCAGCAGGTAGCGGTCGACCGAGACGATCCAGTTGCGAAAATGGAACGACGGCGGCAGCACCCCGACGACCTGCCCCGCGCCGATCAGGAGCACCATCCCGGCGACGAACCGGGTCGGGTCGGGCCGGGGCGGCGGAGCGACTTTCCGGAGGAGCAGCACGGCGAAAACGAGCGACGCCAGAGCGCAAATCGCGGTCAGCCAGCCGAGCGCGCCCCAGCCCGGAATGAGCCACGTCCGGCCGCCCCGCACGTCGGTCGGGCCGAGGTAGCCCGGCCCGAGGTATTGTGGGATGTACGGCATCAGCGCCATCGGCGGCGGATTGAAGCCGACCGACAGGAAATGCGCGATGCCGACGACGAGCATCGCCGTCCAGGCGGCCGCTCCCAGCCAGGCCGCGCGCGGCAGCGAGCGGAGGAGCGGCCCCAGGCGGCCGAGCGCGACGACGACCACCGGCAACGCGAGGAAACCGAGATAGATCGCCGAGATGAAGAGCATGCGGCCGACGAGGAGCAGCGTGCCCCCCAACCCCGCCGTCAGGATCTTGATGGTGAACGCTTCCTGCTGCCCCGGCACGCCGTTGACCCGGAACAGCCAGAGGTAATAGAGCGCCATCGCGATGGCCGGCGCCAGCGCGACCCGCAGCGCCATCCGGAGCCCCGCCCGGTCGAACCAGATGCGGCGGGCGAGCAGCAGCGCCAGCAGCACGGCCGGCGGGATCAGCGCGCCTTGCTGCCGCACCAGAAACGCCATCGCCGCCGCGATCGACGCCAGCCAGAGCAGGCGGTTCGACGGACGATCCGGCCGCAAGGCGCGGGCGTAGCCCCACGTCGCGATCATCATCACCGCCGTGAAATGAGGATCGGTCATGAAGGTGAAGGCGAGCACGTACTGGAGCGGGTTGAAGAGATAGGCCGCCGCGCCGAGCGCGCTCCAGTTGCGGCGCACGCCGAGTTCGCGGCAGGTTCCGTAGACGGCGATGCCGCCGATCGCGGTCAACACGAGCGTCGACAGGCGCAAGACGCCGAAATTGAGGCCGAACAGGGCGGCGAACATGGTTCCCCAGAAGACCTGGAAGACCAGCGTCACCACCGCCAGATCGAGGATGTGCAGATTCCCGGTCTGGAAAAAATGCTCGACGGCGCGGACGTAGACCCAGTCGTCGCCGACCAGCGCGTTGGTCATCACCGGCACGAACAAGGCCGAGCCGAGATAGACGGCGACGACCAGGCCGATCGCGCCGAACCGGCGCAGGGGTTCCGGCAGGCCGGCATCGACTGGCTGGGCACGGGCCGCCACCGGGCGCACCACGACCGCGCCGCGAGGAGCGCGGGGAAGCGCCGGGCGGATCGTGTCCGTGGGGGAAACGCTGGGGCGATTGACGACGCTCATGGCCGCATCGATATCCGCGCGCCGACGGTCAACCAGCTTTGACCGCCAGGACGACGTTGTGGGCGCACAACCGACGCACGCCCGGGCTTCGCTCGGCCAGCCGCTCCAGTCGAGCTATCGCGCCAAGGAGCGGCGGCGGCGTGAAATCGGGGGTCAGGCCGAGTTGCGCGACATGCACCGGCCGCGCCCCGCCCGCCCGCAAGCCGATGATGATTTCGTCTTCCGGAATCAGCCGTTCGGCGCCCGTGTCTTGCGGCACCCGCCGCATCAGCAGCGGCCAATAGGGATTGCGCGGATTGTGGTCCCAGATGAGGATGTGGCCGCCGGGGCGGGTGACGCGCGCCATTTCCCCCAGCGTCGCCTGGACGGCGTCCGCTTCCGCGACGTGATGCATCACCGCGATGCAATAGGTCAGGCCGAACGTGTCGTCGGCGAAGGGGAGCGCCTGCCCGCTGCCGACGACCGTCGGTAGGTTCGGCTGCCGTCGCTGCAACTGGCCGAGCATGCCGCGCGACGGATCGAGCGCGACGACGTCGTAGCCGGCGGCGGCGACCCGTTCGGCGAGGAGTCCGGTGCCGCAGCCGAGATCGAGCGCCTGGCACGGCTGCGTCCAGGCCTGAATGAACGCCAGGCGTTTGCGCAGGTAGTGCTCGACGACATGGCGCGGCAAACTGTCGTCGTATTCGTCCGCGATGGCGTCGAAATCGGTGTGCGAACGGGGCGCCGGCTCCAGTTCCGCAACCGCCAGCGGGCTCACAGGCGCTCTCCTTCGACCGCGCCGACGGGGACCGGCGTCGGCGGCAACGCGGGGCGGCGCGCCCGCCCAAGGGTGGCGAGCCGGAAGCGGACGATGAACGCGATCATCTGCGATCCCAGCACGAACGCTTTCCAGAGATCGCCCGTGACCGACGAGACGCCGACGCGCGGCAGATAGTTGATCGGCACTTCGACGAAGCGAGCGCCCGACACGATCGTCAGCAGCATCAATTCCGGCCCGAAATGGCTGCTGCCGACCGTGAAGCGGGGCAGCAGGCGCTGGGCGAGGCTGCGATGCACCAGCCGGTAGGTGCAGCCGACGTCGCTGAGATGGCTGGTGTTGAACATCGCTTCGACCATCTTGGCGACCGCCCAGTTCCCCCACTTGAGAAACCAGCCCATGTTCGCGCCGCGCCAGATCAATTCCCGCGTCGTGCGCGTGCCGAAGACGGCATCGCAATCATCGCTGTAGACGAGCAGTTTGAAAATGTCGCGCGGCAGAAAGGTGCCGTCCGGCTCGGCGAGGATGAGCAAGTCGCCGGTCGCTTCGGCCAGGCCGCGCCGGGACGCCCAGCCGTAGCCCTGTTTTTGCTCGAAGACTTGCCGCGCCGCGGTGGCGTCAACTTCTTCCCTGGTGCCGTCCTGCGCGTTGTTGTTGACGACGAGCACTTCGTCGACGACCCCGGTCGCGAAAAAATCGTCGATCACCTTGCGAATGGAGTCGCGCTCGGCATAGGTCATCAGGATGACCGACACCGTCCGCCCGTTCCACATGCGGTTTGCCTCCAAACGGCGCGGGTTCCCGCCGGGATGGTTCGACTGCCGAATACTACATGCCGTTGGCGCGAGAGGCCGTCGCGAAGTCCCTCCGCCTCCGCCGGCAACGTCGCGTAGCACGATTCGGGCCAATCGGTCCCGTCGCGACAGGGTATGATCCCAGCGTTATGGATGCCTTTGAACCGAACCCGCCGTTTCGCCGCCTGCTCGTCGCCAATCGCGGCGAAATCGCGCTCCGGGTGATCCGGGCGTGCCACGAGCTCGGCGTCGCGGCGGTCGCGATCTACGGACCGGGCGAAGAACGCGCCCCGCATGTCCGCGCCGCCGACGACGCGCGGCGGATACCCTCCGACGCGCCGCTGCCGTATCTCGACATCCCCGCGATCGTGACGGCGGCGCGGGAAGCCGCCGTCGACGCGGTCCACCCCGGCTACGGCTTTCTGGCCGAAAACGCCGCGTTCGCCGAAGCGTGCCGCGACGCCGGGCTCGTCTTCGTCGGGCCGTCGCCCGAAGCGATCCGGGCGATGGGTGACAAGGTCGAAGCGCGACGGATCGCGGCGGCGGCCGGCGTGCCGATCGTGCCCGGGTCCGAAGGCCCGGTCGCCGATGCGGCGGAAGCGGGGCGCTGGGCGGAGGTCCACGGCTATCCGGTAGCGATCAAGGCGGCCGGCGGCGGCGGCGGTCGCGGCTTTCGGGTCGCGCCCGACGCGGCGGCGCTGCCGGACGCGTTCGCGGGGGCGGCGGGCGAAGCGAGCCGCTCGTTCGCCAACCCGGTCGTCTACCTCGAACGCTATCTGGAACGGCCGCGCCATGTCGAACTCCAACTCTTCGCCGATCGGCATGGCCACGTCGTCGCCGTCGGCGATCGCGATTGCTCGATCCAGCGGCGGCATCAGAAATTGATCGAAGAAGCGCCCGCGCCCGGCGTCCCGGCGGCGACGCTACAGGCGATGGCGGAGGCCGCGGTCGCCCTCGCCCGGGCGGTCGGGTACGAAGGCGCCGGGACGGTCGAGTTTTTGCTGCTGACCGACGGTTCGTTCTATTTTCTGGAAATGAACACCCGGATTCAGGTCGAGCATCCGGTGACGGAGATGGTCACCGGCATCGATCTGGTCAAGGAGCAGATTCGGGTCGCGGCCGGCGCGCCGCTGTCGTTCGGGCCGGACGATGTCGCGCCGCGCGGCCACGCCATCGAATGCCGGATCAACGCGGAAGACCCGGGGCGCGGCTTCGTGCCGGCTCCCGGACGGATCGGCGCCTACGCGCCGCCGGCCGGGTTCGGTGTCCGCGTCGACGGCGCCGGCGAAGCGGGCGGCGTCATCTTGCCGGCGTACGACTCCCTGATCGCCAAGTTGATCGCATGGGGTCGCGATCGGGACGAAGCGATCGCCCGCATGGAGCGGGCGCTGGCCGATTTCACCATCGAGGGCGTGCCGACCACCATTCCGTTCGACCGCGCCGTGCTCGCTTCCCCAGCCTTCGCCGCGGCCGATCTGTCGACCGATTTTCTCCCCGAGCACCCGGAGGTGATTCCACCCCCGGCCGCGCCGCCGACGCCGGCGGATGAAATGCCGTCCGTCCCGCGCGAAGCGATCGTCGAGGTCAACGGCCGCCGTTTCAGCATCCGCCTGCACGACGAAAGCGTGCCGTCGCGTGCGCCCCGCCCGGCGCCGACCGCCCGGCGCAACCGGCCGGAACGCGCCATGCCCAACGTGGCCGCAAACGGCGCCGACCTTCGTTCGCCGATCCAGGGCGCCGTGATCCGGGTGTCGGTTGCGGACGGGCAGACGGTCGCGGCGGGCGACGTGGTCTGCGTGGTCGAAGCGATGAAAATGGAAAACGACATCGTCGCCCACCGCGCCGGCACGATCTCAGGCCTGACCGTTTCCCCCGGCGCCAGCGTCCGCCCCGGCGACCGCATCGCGACGATCGAGTGACGCGGCGACAACGGCAGCGCGAGCCCGGCGCGCGTCATCACCCGATTGGTCGCCAGCGCTTGATTTCCGGGAAAGCATCGAAATCGCCGTCAAACGTCGCCAATCTCATGCCGGTCTCCTGAACGGTCGCGGCGGTCAACGCATCGACGAAGTCGAGGCGCGGATGCTCCAGCCACAGGTCGAGCGCGTGCAAGCAACGGCGCTTCTGCGTGGGCAGCACACGCAACCCCTGCATCCGGAGAAGTGGAGCAAGATTTCTGGCGGCAGCGTCGGGCGAGAGGCGATACTGTCGTAGAGATGTCAGGACGAATGCAACCTCAGCAATGACGGCTTCCGACGTTGCTCCTTCTTCGTCGCCGCGCGCGATCGCTGCGAAGAGGGCGGCGGCCATGTCTTGCATCGCTTGCGTCTCGGGCGATGTTGGAGAGACAAGATAACGAAGAAACACGTTCGAATCGAGAAAGGCCCTCATTGCTGTCGGGTTCGGAACTTCTTCTCAACATGCGCTTCGAAAGCGTCTGTGATTTCAGCAGCCAGGTCCGCCGTCTCGTTGGGCAGGGCCGGAACACTGCCTTTCACGGATTCCCATGTCGATCGCACTGGCCGCAGCATCACCGTTCCGTTGGGCTCGAGCACGAAAGCGATCTTCCCGGGCGCGTCGATGCCAAGTCGCCGGCGAACATCCGCCGGCAGCGTCACCTGTCCTTTGCTCGTGACGCTCGAAACAATTTCAGCCATTGCATTGCCTCCTGCATCAATGAGAGATTATCAGGACAAGGAGTGGTTGACAATACAATGGCCGCGGGCGATCGGACTCGCCCCGCCGCGG
>JAICJJ010000062.1 GCA_025928535.1 Thermomicrobiales bacterium | reverse complement strand
TCCCGCCCTGTGGGAAAACCGCGGGGTCCGCGGGGGGGGGGGGCCGGGGCCCCACCCCAGCGCGTCATGCCGCCAGCGCTGGCGGCGGCTGGACGGCGAGCAGCGGCGCCAGCGACTCGGCGCTGAAGTAGCGCCGGCCGACCTGCCACTCGTCGTGCTGCTCGGCCAGCAGCGCCCCGACCAGACGCAGCGCCGCCGCCGGATTCGGGAAGATGCCGATCACGTCGGTGCGCCGCTTGACCTCCTTGTTGAGCCGCTCCAACGGGTTCGTGCTCCAGATCTGGCGCCAGGGCGCCGCCGGGAAGGCGAGGGAGGCCAGGACGTCCGGCTCGGCGTCGTCGAGCAGGACCGCCAGCCGCGGCCGCCGTGCCCGGACTCCATCGGCCACCTCGCGCCATTGGCGACGCGCCGCTTCCGGCGTCGGCTGGCCGAACGCGGTGCGGATCGTCGCCGCCACCATGGCTTGGGCGGCCTTCAGCACGAGCGCCAGCGCGTCGCGGACGCAGTGCGCGCGACAACGCTGCCAACTCGCTCCGTGCAGCACCGCGCCGATGGCGGCCCGGAGCCCTTGGTGGGCATCGCTCGTGACCAGCCGCACCCCGGACAAGCCGCACGCCAGCAAGCCGCGCAGGAAGGCCAGCCCGAACGCCCCGTCCTCGCTCGGCCCGACGTCCACCCCCAGCACCTCGCGGACGCCGTCCGCGGTGACGCCAATGGCCACCACCACCGCCTGGCTGACGACGCTGCCGCGCTCGCGCCCCTTGACGAAGGTGGCGTCGAGCCACAGGGAGGGATAGGCCGCGGTCAGCGGCCGGGCGCGGAAGCGCGCGACCGCTGCGTCCAGCGTCTGGCAAAGCCGGCTGACCTGGCTCTTGCTGACGCCGTCCATCCCGGGCGCCTTGACCAGATCATCGACGCGGCGCGTCGAGACGCTGGCGACATGGGCTTCCTGCACCACCGCCACCAGCGGCCGCTCCGCCCATTTGCGCGGCTCCAGCAGGCTCGGGAAGAAGCCGCCGTCGCGCACGCGTGGCGCCCACAAGTCGACCGTGCCGACCCGGGCGTCCCAGCCGCGCTCCCGATCACCGGTGCGCTGCCCGATGCGCGCCGGCGTCCGTTCGTGTCGCGCGGCTCCGAGGCGCTGCGCGACCTCCACCTCCATCAGCGCCTCGGCCAGCACCCGCACCCCCTCCCGCAACAGTCCATCTCCGGCGCCTCCTCCGCCTTGCGCAGCAACTCCGCCAGCGCCATCCTCACCTCGTCGGCCATCGCGTGCTCCTCTCGCTCGAAGTCCGTATCCACTTCGATGAGAACCACGCGGTGGTCGCTTCCTTCAACGACCCCTATTTCACACTTCCCGGGACATTACCGAAGGAGGTCGTTCGTTGACACAATTTTGTCACGGACGGAGCGGGATAGGGTGACATGAGCCAACGCTTCGCCGAGCGTGACTGGGGCGATTTCCGCGTGAAATGGGAGCAGATGACACCAACTGGCAGCCGCCGGGAGATGACTTGTCGAGTCCCGCTCCCGGCGCCAATTCTTCACGGGCGGCTCCGACCGACAAGGTCCGCGAGTCGTGGCGCCCCGCTTGCCGGTAGCCGGCCGGATTCCGGGGAGCGCCGGATGCGATTTTGCGCAAGCCTGGGGGCTGGCGCGAGGAGATCCTGAATTTTGCAGTTCCTGGCTGACGACTCCGGGAACGCGCAACTCGTCTGGGATCGCGAGCTTGCGCGGATGGGGGGGTCCTTGTTGCAGTCGTGGCGCTGGGGCGAATACCGGCGGCGGCAAGGCTGGCGGATCGAGCGGCTGCGGGTCGAGAACGGGTCGGGCGTCGCGCTCGCCCAGGTCATGTTCAAGCACGCCGGGCCGATCAGTTTCGCCCACATTCCGCGCGGCCCCGTCGTCAGCGGCGACGCGATCTGGCCCGATCTTGTCGAGGCAATCGACCAGACGTGCCGGCGACATCGGGCGGTCAGCGTCGTCGTCGAATGCGAGCAGGAGCCGGTGTTCGTCGCCGGCCAGCGGCAAACCGGCTTCGCTGCCGGCCCGCCGCATCTGCATCCCGCGCGCACCATCAAGGCTTCGCTCGGCTCTGACGACGAATTGCTTGCCGCCATGCATGCGTCGACGCGCTATCACGTGCGTCGGGCGGCGCGGGATGGCGTCGCCATCGAGCGGGCCGCTGGCGATGCGTCCGATCGCGCGCTTTTCTACCGGCTCCTGGCGGATACCTGCCGGCGAAACGGCTTCCCGATTCATCCCCCCGCGTACTACGACGATCTGCTTCGTCTGTTCGACGACGACGCGGCGCTCATGATGGCGCGCCATGACGACCAGATCATCGCGGCCGCCCTGGCAGTCTGCTTCGGGGATGGCGCCGTCTATCTCCATGGAGGCACATCGACCGAACGTCGCGGCCATGGCGCCGCGCATTTGGTGCAATGGGAATTGATGCGCTGGGCGCGCGAGCGCGGGTCGCATTGGTACGACTTCTGGGGCATCGCGACCGACGGGCTCTATCAATTCAAGATCGGCTTCGGCGGCGAGGTGATCGACTATCCGCCGACGCTGGAGCGTCGATACCATCCGGCGCTGGCCGGCGCCGCCCGCGTGGCGCTGGCCGCGCGCGATCCGATTCGAACGCGCATTGCCCAGCGGTCGCTGAAGCGCCGGGCGGACTAGCGCGTCGGCGGAGGGGCGCGTTTGCCCGATGACGCGGGGCGCGGCGGCTCGCTCGATCGCCGCGGCCGCTCGCGCGCGACGAGGCGCCGGATGTGGCGCGCCGGCGTGGCGCGCCGACGTGCCAACGCCCGACCGCTCGCGGCGGCGACCCGACCGAGCGAGGCCAGGCCGACCATTCCCAGCGGAATCGGATCGTCCCAGGCAAACCAGGAAGCCTCCTCGACGCCGCGGTAGGACCGCGCCCAGTGTCCGAGGCTCGACGCCCCATCACGCCAATACCTGGGCGCCGAGACGATGTCGAACGCCTCGTTGATCCACCGACGGCCTTCGCGCGGGCGACCCGCCGGGATCGGCTGGCCGGTCAGATCAAGATAGAGGGCGCGCGCGACGTCCATGCCGGCCGTGTCGACGAAGAGGCGGAACGTCGTCCCGATGCGCGGGTTGACGTCCAGCAACTTGTATTCTCCGCTGCGCTGGTCGAACTTGTAGCCGATGTCCAGGATGCCGCGGTACCCGATCGCCCGCATGAAATCGATCGTCTGCCGCGCGACCGCGTCGTTGGCGGCGCACACGCCGAGGCTGGTCACGCCGACATACGCCGGATACTGACGAATCTTGTGGCCGGTCAGCCCGAAGCGACAGTGCGAATCGCGATCGAAATAGCCGTTGAACATCCAGACGGATTCCGACGGGCCGGGGATGTGCTCTTGCAACATCAGGTTCGGCGAATCCGGCGTTTCCCAGGCATCGTAGCGTTCGAGCAACGTTTGGGCATCGTTCACGATGGCGACTCGGGCGCCGGCTCGCCGCTGGAGCGCCGCGCCGTCGATGCCCTTGACGACGACGGGAAAGGTGGCGACCGAGAGGAAGGCGAGGACATCGTTCCGGCAGCGTGGAAACACCGTTTCCGGCGTGGGAACGCCATGTTGCTTGCACATGACGTGCATGCCTTGCTTGCTGGACAGCGTATCGGCGAGGCCAGCGGGTTGATCCGGAAACAGGAATGCGTCGCGCAGCGCGTCGGCCTGATCGGCGACAACGAGGCAGGTCGTATCGTCGGTCGGCAGCAAGACCGGCCTCGAGCCGATCGCGCGCGCAAGCCGGAGGAGCCGATCGACCGAAGCGTCGACGGGTTGCGCGGCGAAATCCCACCGCCAATTGTCGCGCCAGTAGCGGGACCAGGCCACGGGCGAGCGCGGTCGCGCATGCACGCCGTAGACCGGAACTCCGAGTCGTCCCAGGCTCCGCGCGATGCCATGCCCGGTGAAGCCCTGGGCGAGGACGACGACCGGCCGGATCGTATTCACGCCATGCCGCTCCCATGCGATCGGCGCGTGGTGGTCGGGGAATGCGCGGTCGGCGTCATCGTCAGGCGGCATTGGCGGCCGTCAGCGCCGTCACCTGTTCCCCGTCGTACCGAAAGACGCGGTCGAGGTCGTCGACGTGCGACACGATGAAATCGAGGTCGCGAAGATGATCGCTCCGCCGCAGGTAGTTGGCGCTGGCGCCGTCCGTGATCGCCTCGACCGAAGCGTTGCGCCACCGCTCGATGAGCGCGAACGTGTCGGCATCGCGTGGCGCATAGCCGGCGTCACAGAGACCGGCCGCGATCCACGCGCAGCAAAGTTGATCTTCGTCGCGAAACTCGTCGCGCGAGCCGGCGCCGATCAAGGCGACCGTTGCGTGATGCCGAACGAGGTGGTCGATCTGCGCCCGCAGGTTGCGCAGGCATGAGACATAAACATCCGTAATTCCCCCGGCATTGCAGACGAGCCGGGTTCCGGAGGTGGACAGCAGCACCATCGGCCGGTGGACGTCCGTCCGCGCCGCCAGGTCGGCGGGGCTGTTGGTCATGTGAAAGCCGTCGGGCATCGCGCCGCTCAGTTCGCCGACCAGCAACGGATCGGCGAGACATTCGGCGCGGGCGAAGGCCGCCGTCAACGTCGGAACCGGGTAGCAGGCCCGACCCAGCGCGGCGGCGGTCACCGCGGTCGTCGTCGCCCGGATGACGTCGATCGCGACGATGGCGTGCCCCTGTCGATACGCGGCGACGCGCTCCGGGAAGCAGTCGATCACCACGGTTCTGGGGCCGTTCGGTCGCTCCATGCGCTCAGGCCCGTTCGGGCGCGAAGCGTTCCGGTGCGGCGGGCCGGAGTTTGGGAATGGCGAAAGCGTCCGAGTGAAGGCCGCGGCGGAAGATTTCGACCCGCAGCAACTCTTCGAGGCGCACGTTGCTGAGACGCACGCACGGCCCGAAGTGCTCGAGCATGGCGAATTGGCTCGCCTTGTTCGGCGCTTCGAACATGACGGCGTCGAATCCGAATGCTTCGGCGATCCGGTCGGCGAAGGCGCTGTTGAACGACCCGTCGCGGTCGAAAGCGCCGACGCCGAGCGCGCTCTCCCGCGCCTCGACGACGAGTTGCTTCGCGCCGGCGTCGAGCCAGCGACGGCCCGTCGCGATCGCCTCGTCGAGCGACGCGTCGGTGAACGGGCCGTCATGTTTCTTGCCGATCTCGAATTGCACATCGAGCCCCCGGCGCTCGGCCAGACGCACGATCGCCCGCGGCTCGTCGGCGAGCGACGTGAATCCCTCGCCGCATTCGATCAAGTTCACGCCGAGGTCGGCGCACAGGTCGAGATAGGCGTCGAGGCGGCCCTGGGCGACCGCGATCTCGAACGGCCCGCCGCCGGTGACGACCGGCACATGATGGGTTCGGGCGGCGGCAATCTTGCGCCGGGTCGCCGTGTCATCGGCGATCAGCCAGCACGCCATCGAGATCTTGAGCGACGCCATCAGGCGCCCGCTCTGGGCGAGATGGCCTTCGACCGTGAGCGGATCGTACCCAGGATCGAACGGGCTCGTCAGGGGCGGCAGGTTCAGGACGCCGATCGAATCGAGATAGGCGTGGGTCGCCGTCGACCGCGCAGCAAGACTCATGACCTTCCCTCCTGTTCTCCGAACGGCCACCCGGTCCGTTCGTCGCGCTCGATCGCGGCCGGTGTCGTCCTGGGCGCGGCGCCGCCCTCGCGCTTGTGCGCGAGGACGAGATAGTGCGCGCCGGTCGCGCGCAAACCCGGCACGCCACGGTCGGCGAGCCGTTGCAGGCGTTGGTGCGCCGCTGTCGCGTGCCGCTCGGGGATGATCGGACGGGCGAAGAAGGTGAACGGTCCGAAGCCAAGGGTGCAACTTCTCGCCTTGGCCAGCCCGGCCGCGGCGAGCATCGCATCGACGGCCTTCGCGGCATGAAACGTCGCCAGGGCGGCATCGGAAGACCCGACGTCGATGCCGCGGCGATGCAGCACCCGCTTCAATTGCCGCTTCACCGGCCGCAGCGCGGGATGCAGGTACGGATCGAGCAGATGATTCAGCCGCAGGACATTGTCGGCCGTGACGAGGATGCTTCCGCCTGGGCGGGCGACGCGGGCCATCTCCTGAATGGCGCGGTCGGGCTGCGCGAGCCAGGGAATGACGCCAAGCGCGACCACCAGATCGAACGCCTGATCCGGGAACGGGAGCGCGCAGGCGTCCCCGAGCGACGGCGCCACCCGGTCCGCGAACGCTCGCGCGTGTTGGCGCGTCTGTTCGACCATGGCCGGGACCGGATCGACGGCATCGGCGCGAAAGCCGCGCTCGGCGAGCGCGACGGTCAGGAAACCGGCGCCGCAGCCAACGTCGAGCGCGCGTGACCCGGTTGCGAGTGCAAGTTGATCGATCCAGGCGAGCGCCGTCGCCTGCCGATCCCGATAGATCGCCGCCTGGACGCCGTCGTCGCCGTAAATGTCGCGCCAGTAGGACGAGCGAGACGCGAAGAAGGCGTCGATCTGTTCCTGTCCGCGATGCAGCATCATCGCCCGCTCGCTCCGCCAGCGTTGCCGCCATGCCGAACGTCTTGCCGGACATGCGTTCAGTTTCGGCCTTTGGTGTGAACGACACATTAGGAGTTGCGCGGAGGTTGGTGAGAAAACGGTGAACGCCGCCCGAGGAGATTCAGGTCGATCAGGCCAGTCAAGTCAACCATAATCGAGGGCGGGGCCGATGCGTCAAGGCAGGCGAAGCAACGCCGCAGGCGACGAGTGCGCTAGACTGACATCGCGTCGAGAGCGCGCGGCGTGGGATGCAGCGCATGGAACGACCGTCCAGAATGCACGCGATCGTCAACGAGCGTCGTCAATGGGACGCCGCCGTGCTCGAAATGGACGGTCCCCTGATGCAATCGTGGCAGTGGGGGGAGTACAAGCGGCGCCACGGCTGGCGCGTCGAGCGTGTGCGCGTCGAAACGCCGTGCGGCGTGGCGCTGGCCCAGGTGCTGTTTCGCCCTCTCGGGCCGACGAGTTTCGCCCACGTGCCGCACGGGCCGTTGATCGTCGGCGATGGTCCATCGACGTTTGCTGAACTGGTCGCCGCGCTCGACCTCGTCTGCCGTCGCCACCGGGCCGCCTCGCTTGTCCTCGAACCGCCGCGGCCGTTGCCGCTGACCGGCCGGTACTCGGCGGTCGGTTTCGTGCGCGGCCCCGCCCATCTGCACCTCCTGCAGACGCTGAACGTGTCGCTGGAGAGCGACGACGAATTGCTTGCCCAGATGCGCAAGAAGACGCGGTACGCCGTCCGGCTCGGGCAACGTCGTGGCGTGACGGTCGAGATCGTGGCCGCGGGCGATGACGCCGCGTTTTCCGAGTTCTATGCGCTGCTCGGCGACACCGCGCAGCGGCTCGGCTTCCCGGTCCGGCCCCGGTCCTACTACGAAGATGTGCTCGCCCTCTTTCAGGACGACGCGGCGCTGTTGCTTGCCAGGATCGACGGGCAGGCGGTGGTGGGCGAGTTGGTGGCCGCGTTTGGCGACGAAGCCAATTCCATCTTCGGCGCCTCCTCGTCACGCCTGCGCGTCAACGGCGCGGCGGCGTATCTTGAGTTCGAGGTGTTGCGGTGGGCGCGGGAGCACGGATGCCGCCGCCTGGACCTCTGGGGCACCGACTGGGAGGGGATGGCGGACGACGGCGCGGCCTTCTTCAAACGCGGCTTCGGCGGCGAAACCGTCGATTATCCGCCGACGCTTGAGCGCCGCTACCGGCCGATCCAGTCCTGGCTGTTGCGGCGCGCGCTGGCGATCTACCGTACGACCGTGACGTGATCGCGAAACGGGCGCCAAAATCGGCGGCGGGCGCTCAGCGCGTGGACGGCGCCGTGGGCGAGCCGGGCTCGATCGTCGGCCCCGGAGCCGCCAGGCCGTGTTCGCGCAACAGGCGCGCATACTCGTCGTAGAGCGCTTCCCAGATGACGTCCGGCCGGAAATCGCGCAAGACGCGCTCGCGGGCCGCGCGGCCGTGCGCGCGGCGCAAGGCGGGATCATCGAGGTAGCGCCGGATCGCGTCGGCAAGCGCGCGGCCGTCGTGCACCGGCACGAGGATGCCAGTCACGCCATCGTCCACCGCGTCGACGCACCCCGGCACGCAGGTCGCGACCACCGGCGCCTCCATCGCCGCGGCTTCGAGGAGGACGGTCGGCAAGCCTTCGCGGTACGTCGGCAAGACGAAGACGTCCGTGGCGGCGAACAGCGGCGCGGTGTCGTACACCTCGCCGGTCAGATGCACCCTCGGATCGCGGTGAAACAGCGCGGCAACGTCCGCTGGAACCGGGTCTTCCGGCTCGAACGGGCCGACCACCATGAGATGAAGATCGGGACGCTCGTCGCGCAGCGCCGTCCAGGCCTCCGCCAACTCGACCATCCCTTTGTCGCGAACGATGCGTCCGATGAAACTGACGACCAGCGCGTTGTCCGGGATACCATGCTGGGCGCGGATCGGTCCGCGCGCGTCGCGCGTCGCGATCGGATTGAAACTGCCGTCGGCATCGACGCCGTTGATGCTCCCGCTCCGCAGCACCTTGATCTTGTCCGCCGGGACGAGGCCGTCGTCGATCATTTCCTGGCGCACCGATTCGCTGACGCAGAGAACCTGGTTTGCCAGACGGCAGGCGGTCTTTTCGCTCCAGCGCAGCGCGGCCCGCTTCGCGCCCTGGGTCGTCACGTAGCGCAAGCCATGGACGTGGTAGATGCGGATCGGCACGCCCGCCAGTCGTGCGCCGACCACGCCCAGCAGGCCCCCTTTCGGCGTGTTCGCATGCACAATGGTGGGGCGAAGGCGCCAGACGTGGCGCCAGATTCGGATGACCGCGCCGAGGTCGTGCAGCGGCGTTACCGAGCGCCGCATCGGCACGCCGAACGTCGTGGCGCCGTCGGACGCTGCGAAATCGTCGAGGCGCGGCCCGGGCGATGCCATGGCGTAGACATCGAAACCGCGAGCCCGCAGGTACGGCGCCTGGCCGCTCATCGAAAAGAGCGTGTCGGGGATCGTCGTCACCAGGACGAGTTTGACCTGATTGTCGTTGGCCGGTGGTCGCCGTCGGAATGGCACGGGGCGAGGTCCTCCGACCCTGCTGGTCACCAACTCCGCGCGTTGCTCCGCCAAGTACAGTAGCACAGCGGCGGACCCATCGGCGCCAGTTCGCACTGGCGCCGATGGGTCCGATCGTGACCGTCAGTCAAACAATGGATGCTGGGCGACAGGCCATGTCATCCCTGCTTGGCGTGGCCTTGCTGGCGATGCGACTTTCCGCCGTCGGCGCCCCCGTCGGCCTGCGCGGACGATTTTGGACGGCGATTTCGCTTGGGGTGGGACCCCTTCTTGCCGCCGCCCGAGGGGCGCTTGCGGCACGTCCCGTTGAGGCAGCGCTTCGAGCAGCAGTCGCTCGGTCCGCCGCAGGCGGCCCCGATCTTGGCACAGGTCGGAGAGGGCGGGGGAGTGCCGCCATTGCCGCCATCGCCGCCGTTGCCGCCGCCGCAGCGGGGGAGGCAGACGCGCAAGGTCCGTGTGTTGTTGCTGGGGTCTTGCCAGGCGCCGCAAAACTGCGGCAGGAGGACGGCGCAAATCTGGCCGCTGCCGCAGTCGCTGTTGCTCTGGCAGCCGGTCGGGTTCTTGCAGACGTTCGGCCCGGAAAAGTCGGCGCAGGCGTAGCCGCCTTCCGGCGTCATGGCGCAGACGCACCACTCGGAGCCGCCGCAACTGGCCGTGCCCCAGATGTCCTGGTTGGCCTCGTTGTTGATGTTG
>JAICJJ010000542.1 GCA_025928535.1 Thermomicrobiales bacterium | reverse complement strand
CTTATTGCCGCGCAATACCCTGAGGCGACATTTGCCGTGGAAGAAGGATGCGAGCCGCCAGGGATCTACCTGATCGCGACCATCGACGTGCCGGACACGAGCGCGGTGTTCGATCTGGTGGTGGAACGGTTGCTGGAGTTGCAAATCGACAAGGGTCTTCCGGTATACGTCACGCCCGTCCGGCCGAGCGCGCGCGTCATCGAGGAGTTGCAGACGCGCGGTCTCCTCATGCCACACGCGCCCGCTCCGAGGTAACCGACCCGCCTACCGCAATTCCCGCGGGTCGAGCGCGTCGCGCAAGCCGTCGCCGACGAAGGTGAACGACAACGTCGTCAGAGCGATCGCCAGGCTCGGCGCGATCAGCATCCAGGGTTGCGATTGCCACGATTTGCTGCCGTCCAGAATCATCTGCCCCCAACTCGTCGGGAACGGCGCGTCGAGGCTGACGTCGGGGCGGATGCCGATGCCGAGATAACTCAGCACCGCTTCCGAGATGATCGCGCCCGGCACGATGAAGGCCCCGGCGACGATGATCGGCCCGAGCGCATTCGGCAGGATGTGCCGGCCGATGATCCGCAAGCCCGTCGCCCCGTTGGCGCGGGCGGCGGCGACGAATTCCTTGTTTTTCAGCGCCAGCGTTTCGCCACGCACCAGCCGCGCCACCCCGGTCCAGTTGACGATCGACAGCGTCACGAAGAGCAAGACCAGCCCGCCGAGGAGTTGCCCGAACGCCGTGTCGCGAAACGACACCTGCATGATGATGAAAAAGAGGAGCGCCGGAAAAGCGTAGACCACATCAGTCAGCCGCATCAACGCGTTGTCGAGCGCGCCGCCGGCGTAGCCCGCCGCCAGCCCGAGCGGCACGCCGACCAGCAGGATGACCGCCATCGGGATGAAGCCGACGACCAGCGACACGCGCGCGCCGTAGACGAGCCGGCTGTAGACGTCGCGCCCGATCGAATCGGTGCCGAGCGGGTAATCCCACGTTCCGGCGTACATCGGATCGGGATCGCTGATCCAGGCCGCCTGCCGGTAGGCGCTGCCCGCGACGACGTCTCCCTTGACCGGATTGTGCGGCGCGATCGCCGACGCGAACACCGCGACGAGCAGGAGCGCGCCGAGAAAGACGAGGCCGTCGACCGCCAGCCGGTTGCGCCGCAACCGTCGCCAGGCGTCCGTCCAGAGCGATTGCGGCGGGCGGACGCGGGCCAGCGCGGCGAGCGTCTCGTCGCCGCCGACCGCCGTCGGAACCGGGGTCGCGGTCATGGCGCGTCCATCCGGATCGCGGAGCGCGGCGGCATGCGGCTCAGCCTCGTTCATCGCGGATGCGCGGATCGAGCACGCCGTAACTGACATCGACCAGCACGTTCGCCAGCGCGACGAGGAGCGCGTAGAAGAGCGTCGTGCCCAGGATCATCGAATAGTCGCGGCGAGCGATGCTGGTGACGAATTCCCGCCCCATCCCCGGCACGTTGAAAATCGTCTCGATGATGAACGAGCCGGTCACGAGATCGGCCGCCGCCGGGCCGATCACCGTCACGACCGGGATCAGCGCGTTGCGCAGCATGTGCCGGCCGACCACCCACGGCTCGCTCACCCCTTTCGCCCGCGCCGTCCGCACGAAATCGTGCCGCTTCGTTTCGAGCAGCGTCACCCGCATCAGGCGGGCGAGATAGGCCATCGTGCCGAGGCCGAGGACGATGCCGGGCAAGAGATAGGCGCCGCCCAGCCCGTCCCATTCTTCCGGGCGCCGCAACGGCGCGATATTGAATTTCGAACTGAGCAGAATCAGCAGCAAGATGCCGCTGACGAAGGTCGGCACGGCGATGCCGAGCGTCGAGGCGGTCAGGCAGAGATAGTCGATCCAACTGTTTTGCCGCATGGCGCTGGCCACGCCGAGCGGCAAGCCGACGACCACCGCGAAAACGATCGCGACCAGGCCGAGTTTGGCCGACGTCGGAAACCGCTCGGCCAGCACGTCGCGGACGCCGACCGTGCCTTTCGATTGGTACGACGGACCGAGATCGAACCGGGCCAGGCCGCCGAGATAGCGGAAAAACTGGCTGTTCAGCAACGCGCCGGCCAGCGCGACCGCGTTGCGCAGGCCACCGTTCCAGGCCCGGGCGAGCGCCGGCTGGTTGAACCAGACCGGCTGGTCGAGCGCGAAACGGGCGTTGAGCATCGCCCGCGCCGATTCGGGAATCGGCTTTTCGGTGTCCCACGGCCCGCCCGGCGCGCGATACATCAGGAAAAAGGTCACGATGATGACCGTGAGCATCACCGGGACGAGCCAGAGGATTCGGCGAATCAGGAAGGCGAGCATGACGTCTCAGCCGGGCGGCGGAAGGCGGCCGGCGGCCGTCCGGACCGGGCCGCCATGCGGAACCCGGCACGGCCAGCCGCCGTCACTCTCTATTGCTTGATGTCGCCCGTCAAGGCCGAGACCCG
>JAICJJ010000123.1 GCA_025928535.1 Thermomicrobiales bacterium | reverse complement strand
GTTGTTGCAGATGACCGGAAAGCCGCCGCGCTCGACGACGATCTGCGCCAGCGCGTCCGCTTCCGTCCGATGGGCGTCGTCGGTGATGATCGTGACGACATCTCCTTTGTCGACCGACATACAGACGCCGACGACCAGTTCGGCGTCACGGCGAAGTCCAGGCGTCAGATCAGCCATGGTTGCTCCTTTCCCGATCGATGCGGGCCGCGCTCGCGGCCAACTTCGTCACGCTCCGTTCAGGCTTCGGCCGCGGCCGGCATCAGGGCCGGCAGCACTTCGTTCGCCAGCCGCTCGACCTGACCGAACTGGTCGAGCGAGCCGAACCGGCAAATGAAATAGTCGACCCCGGCGTCGGCGAAAGCGCGCATCCAAGCGACGATGTCGTCCGGCGTCCCGATCGGCCCCCATTCGCCGAGATCCATCGCCTTGCTCAACTCCGGGTAGTACTGACTGATGTACGCGTCGATGCCGGCTTTCGCCTCTTCGCGTGAATCGGCGATGTTCATGGTGACCTGGTACGACATCACGAAATCGGCGCGATTCCGCCCTTCCTCGGCGATGGCAGCGTCGACCTGCGCCAGTTGGGCCGCGAATTCTTCCGGATGGCGCGCCCGGCAGCAGGTCATCCAGCCGTCGCCATATTTGGCGATCCGCCGCGCCGCTTTCGAAATGACCCGCGACGTCTTCTCTTCCGCCCGCGTGCCGACCGTCAGCCGCGGATTGCTGACCACCCAGATGGGCGGCGGCGTCTGCACCGGCATCAGCGGCTTCATTTCGGTGCCGGAAAAGAAGCGGACGCCGTCGTAGTGGAAATGATCGCCATGGAAATTGGTTTCGCCTTCGGTCCAGAGTTCACGCAGCACGGCGAGACCTTCTTCGAAGATGCTGGCCCGCCGCTCGAAATCGAGGCCGAGCGCGGCGTATTCGCGCCGCACCCCTTCTTCCGGATTACCCATCCCCGTGCCGAGGATCGTTCGGCCGTTCGAGAGATGATCGAGCGTCGCCCATTCGAGCGCCAGATAGAGCGGGTTCCGCGTGCCGGAGACCATGCAGGCGGTGCCGAGTTTGACCCGGCTCGTCCGCTGCGAGATGGCCGAGAGGAGATTGATCGGCTCGAAGCGCGGCTTCGAAAAGAGGCTGTCTCCCACCCAGACCGAATCGAAGCCGAGCGCTTCCACCCGCTCGGAAAGCGTTAGCAGATCGGTCAGCGAATAGTCGGGCGCGATCAGCGGCTCCCGATTGTTGATGTTGACGCCGAACTTGATCGGTCGTGGCGACACCCGCATCCTCCTGGAACCCCGAAATCGTCCCGACGACTCAGTCATGCGTCGGGCGGCGATTCGTCCCGATGGCCGTTGCCCGCGAGCGGCAACCGGTCCGCGCCGAATTGCGCAAGCGCCCGCTGCGGCGCCTGGATGTGCTCGCGCAGCAGGCGGGCGGCTTCGTCGCCGTCGCCGCCCGCGAGCGCCCGCACGATCGCCTCATGCTCGTCGATCGACCGTTCGAGGCCGCCTCGCAATTCGAGCGACGGCGAGCGATAGCGGCGCATCTGATCCATCAGCGGAAAGTAGATTGCCTGCAGATATTCGTTGGCCGACCGCTCGACGATCAGCGCGTGGAACGCCCGGTTGGCGACGAAAAATCGGTCGGAATCGGCCGCGTCTGCGGCGTCGCGCATCTGCTTCTGCAAGGCGCGCAGATGGTCGAGATCGGCGGCGGCCAGGCGCGGCGCGGCGAGTTGCATCGCGAGGGCTTCCAGCACTTCGCGCACCCGATAGGCGTCGAGAAATTGCTGCGGCGACAGATCGCTGACGACCGCGCCTTGCCGCGGCGCAATCGTGACCAACCCCTCTGCTTCCAATCGGCGCAGCGCTTCCCGCACCGGCACCCGGCTGACCTTGAACTCGGCGGCGACGCTCGCTTCCGGCAATGGCGTTCCCGGTGGATAGCGGTTGTCGAGAATCTGCTGGCGCAGATGCTGGTAGACCTGCTGGGCGAGGGTGGCGTGGTTGAACGCCGGGGGATTCCCGTTGACGCGATCGGCGGCGATCGGCGAGCGAACGCGGGAGCCAGCCAAGTCGGACCTCTACGGCGAGGTGGACGTCGTCGGTCCGCGCCGCGCCGTCCGCGTGTATACGGTATACCTCTGCTGGCCGCATCCTACGACGTCTTGCTCGGGTTTGTCGAGCGCCGGTCACGGACGCTTGAATCGTCGCGCAGCAGCGCCGCCCACCGGAGCACATTCCGATGCCGATCGTGTCCGTCGGCAGCGGCGAAACGTCGCCGCTGCCGGAGCGGCCCGAGCATCCGTGCGACTTGGTTACGCGGAATGGCGCGAGCACGCTGGCGGCTCGCGGCGGCTCCGATTGGCGTTGACGAAGGCGCCGAAGAGCAAGATGTACGCGAAGGCGGCCAGCCAGGTGATCAACAGCCAGACCAGCCCGAACGCGGCCCCGTAGCGATTGGCCCCGCCGACGAGACTCAGATAGAGCGGAAAAATCTGCCCGAGCAGCAGGAAGAGAAACGCCGCTGTGAGCGCGCCTGGCCAGACGTCGCGCAGCCGCTGCCCGGCGTTCGGCAAGACCCGATACAGCAGCAAGAAGAAGCCGGTCGCCGAAAGATACGCGGTCCCGTAGCCGAGGAGCGGACCGAGCGCCGCGCCGACGCCGCCAGCCGCCGGTCCACGGCTGGCGCCGAGCAGCCAGGTGGCGACGCTGGCGGTCGGGCCGGCAAGGAGGAGCAAACCGGCGCTGCCGACGATGACGGCGAATCCCTTGCGCCGGGTGCACACGTAACTGCAGTCGGCGACGCCGTAGAGTTGGTTGAAACTGTGGGCGAGCGCGTCCGCGAAATTGGCGCCGATCCAGAAAAAGCCGAGCAGGCTCACCAGGCCGAACCAGCCGCTGGACTGACGGACCGAGAGCACGGCGTCGACGGCGGCGCGGGCGTCGGGCGTCGGCAAACCCGCTTCGATCGCCCGAACGACGGCGGTCAACGTCGTCGGATCGCGCAGCGCCAACCCGACGAGCGCGACCAGCAACAGCAGCGTCGGGACGAGCGCGACCAAGGCGTTGAAGGCGACGATGGCGACGAGATGGCCGGCCGTGATGGCGCGGTAGGCGCGGACCAGCCAATGGGCGTGCAGCCGCTGGACGCCCATGCGCAGACCGACCGGCATCGTCGGCCAGAACGTGCGCGGCAGTCGGCCAAAGCGCCGCGGACGACGATCCGTCGTGACTCCCATGCCGCCGACCTCCCGACTCGGCCGTTCATTCGCAGAGGCGGCGCCGTCTCCGCAAGCCGGCCACGACGCCGCGGCCCGGACAGGAAAGGCGTGATCGTGGGGCTGCGCGGTAAATATTCACCCGCGGCTGCGACCTCGCGCCGTTCCACTGACGGCCGGCGCGGTCGCCCGATCACGGCGCCGTCGACAACACGCGCTCCAGGAAATGGCGGGTCCGCTCCTGCTCCGGCGCGTCGAAGATCTGCTCCGGCGGGCCGATCTCCACGATCCGCCCCGCGTCCAGAAAGGCGACGCGATCCGAGATCTGGCGGGAGAACGCCATCTGGTGGGTCGCCAGCATCATCGTCATGCCGACGTTTTTCAATTCCCGAATGATGTCGAGCACCTCGCCCACCATTTCGGGGTCGAGCGCGGAGGTGACTTCATCCAGCAAGAGCAGATCGGGCTTCAACGCCAGCGCGCGGACGATGGCGACGCGTTGCTGCTGTCCGCCGGAAAGACGGTCCGGGAACTCGTCCGCCTTGTCCGCCAGGCCGAACCGCGCCAGCAGTTTGCGCGCTTCGCCTTCCGACGCCGCCCGCCCTTCGCCGCGCACCTTGCGGGGGGCCAGCGTGATGTTGTCCAACACCGACATGTGCGGGAAGAGGTTGTACGACTGGAACACCAGCCCGATCCGCTGCCGCACCCGATCGGCGTTCGGCGACGCCGCCGAGATCGGCTCGCCGTTGAGCAGAATCTGGCCGGCGTTGATTTCTTCGAGCAGGTTGATGCAGCGCAACAACGTCGACTTGCCGCAACCCGACGCCCCGATCAGGCTGACCACTTCGTGCCGATCGACGGCGAGATTGACGTTCCGCAGCACCAGATGCTGGCCATACGCCTTGTAGAGTCCTTCGACATCGAGCAGCGGCTCGCTCACACCGCGCCTCCGACCGTCTCGCGCTGGGCGGCGCGCGCCAGGAGGTAATCGGTGAACCGCGCCAGCGGGATCGTGAACGCGATGAAGAGCAGTCCCGCCACCAGGTAACTCGTGAAATTGAAATTCAGGCTCGCGTAGATCTGCGCCTGGCGCGTCGCTTCCAGCGGGCCGAGCACCGAAATCAGGGCCGTCTCTTTCTGCAACGCCACGAAACCGCTCAGCGTCGGCGGTATCACCCGCCGCACCGCCTGCGGCAGCACCACGTAGCGCAGCGCCTGCATGTTGGACAGACCCAACGAACGGGCGGCGGCCCTCTGGCTGGCATGCACCGAGTCGATGCCCGCCCGAAACACCTCCGCCTGGTAGGCGGACGACGTCAGGATGACGGCGACGCTGCCCCAGAAGACGGTCGTGTTCGGCACGCCCGAAATCCGCAGCGCCGGCACCCCGAACCCGAGCGTCAGGACCACCAGCAACGACGGCGCCCCGCGGAAGATGTCGATGAACGTGATGGCGGCCGCCCGCGCCGGGAAAAAGACGGGGCTCCGGCCGCTGCGGATCACCGCCAGCAGCAATCCGATCGCCAGAATGATCGGCTCGGCGATCATGAAAATCTTGAAGTTGAGCGCGAAGCCTTGCAGCACCTTTGGAAAGGCCGCCTTGAAATCGGGCCAACTGAAGAACGCCGCGCGGACCGCTTCCCACCCCGACGAGCGGCCGAGCAGGAAGGCCGCGGCGCCGACGAACACGATCGAACTGACCGCCGCGATGGCGATGGAGCGGCGGACATCCGCCCGCGTCCATGCCGGCTTCGGCGCCAGCAGCCGCTCGATTTCCGCGTCGGTCAGTTCGTGCCGCGCGCCGGCTCCATTCGCCGTGGCGAGTTCGACCGTCATCGATTCAATCCGGGATCCGTGTCCGTCATGCAACCATCGCAGCCGTGCATCGTCGCCGCCCACAGCCCATCGCCCGCGCCGAACGCGCCGCTCCGGATAGTACTTGAACCATCCGAACCGAGGCGGCGGCGCCCGAATCAGCACCTTGAAATCGTACTTGAGCAAGTTAACAAGAATCGGTAGGCTTTGCTGGCGCGGCTCCGTCGTCGCACATCGCGATCGGCCGCGACGGGCGATCCCGGAACCGCCCGAATTGACGTTCAGTCGGCGCATGGAGGGTCGGGAATGAGAAATCGCCGCCAGTTGCTGCAATCGGGCGCCGCGTTGGTCGCCGCCGCCGTCGCCGCCCCCCGATTGGTCGCCCTCGCCCAGGCCGGGACTGCCACGCCGGCCGCCGCCACGCCAGTGGCGCCGTTCGACCTCTCGACGCTGCCGCTCAAGAAGGCGGGCCAACTCTCGGTCCATACGGACCAGCCGGCCTACCCGCCGTTTTTCATTGACAACGACCCCACCAATGGCAAGGGATTCGAGTCGGCCATCACCTACGCGGTGGGCGAACGGATGGGCTTCAAGCACGATCAGATCGTCTGGGGCTACACGTCGTTCAACGCCTCCTACGCCCCCGGCCCGAAAGACTTCGACTTCTACGTCGCGCAGGTCAGCATCACCGACGCGCGGAAGAAGGCGGTCGATTTCAGCGATCCCTACTACACGTCGCCGCTCGTGGTCGTCGCCAAGAAAGATTCTCCGGTGCTGCAAGCCAAGACGCTGGCTGACCTGGCGAAGTTCACCTTCGGCGTGCAGGTCGGGACGCTCTACCTCATCGCCGTCACCGACGACATCAAGCCGACCAAGGAACCGCAGGTCTTCGACACCACGGCCGATTCGCTGACCGCGCTGGAAAATGGCCAGGTCGACGCCACCATCGCCGATCTCGAAAGCGCCACCTACATCACGACGCAGCAATTCAAGGATCTGGCGATCGCCGGCCAACTTCCTCACAATCCCGGCGAGGGAACCGGGTTTGTCTTCGAGAAGGGGAGCAAACTCGTTCCGTACGTGAATTCGGCTCTCGCCTCGGTGATCGCCGACGGGACGCGCGACAAACTCGTCAAGGAATGGCTGCCCAAGCCGGAAAACCTCACCGTATATAGCTAGCGTGCGTCGGCGACATTGAGCGATCGGTCACGGCCCACTTGCGGCCGTCGGATTCAATGAGCGAAGCTGATTGACGGCGGCCAGGCGCCCCTCGCTCAGAACGACCTCGCGCGATGAAATGCGATCCAGCGTCCCGATCGCGGCGGGCGTCGCGAATCACCCGGTCGACAGCAGCACTGATATCCAGGCCGATCGGCCCGGGCACGTATTGCTCACCGCAGGCGTCACAGTAACTTACCGGAACGTCTTTGACGGTAATGATCAGATCGTCATATTCAAAGACGAGGTCGGCCTTGGTTGGCCGCATTGGCGCGCCGCAGTTAACGCACGTCTTTTCGGAATCCATTTGAATTTGTTTGTCTTGAGGCCTCATTGGATGTCTCCACTTCGCTCGGCTCGACGCCGAGTTCGATGATCGGTCCAAACGCTACTTGTCGGCCGATACATCGTGACTATGATGATATTTTTCCACCTGGTTCCACTGCACGACACAATGGATGTATTTTCCAATGAAGTCTGACCGCTCCTCGATTCTGAGCGCTATGCCGCAAATGAGACATCGGCGCTCATCGTCGCGCCGCTCGATGATCTCGCCGATCCGCAGCGCTTGAAGCGCATCCGACGCGGTGAAGCCCTCCTGCACCGGGTGCTTCTGCAAGGCGTGGGCCGTGAAGTAGTACCGCTCGGCGTCGATGCAGCCGAGAATTCATCGATGCAGCAGGTGGTCGTTGATCGCGGCTCACTCCTGCGTGTGCCGACTATATGGTTTCTGATGGCTTGGATCAATACTTTGTCGTCTTGCTGGCGGCTCAGCTTCTCTTGTACGACCGCGCCAGTCGAAGTGCACGCGACCGGTCGCGCAAATCGCTGCGCGCGGATATCGTTGCATCGTTCCCGCCGGGCCGAACGCGGCCTGCCACGAACCGAATGCACTTGTCCGTGCCTTCGCGGCGCGCCTGAAAGGCCTACGCGCTCCATGTTCTCACCCGACTATCCCCGACCCCAATTGCGCCGCGCCGGCTGGGAATCACTCGACGGCGTCTGGGAGTTCGCCATCGATCCCGACGCCGCCTGGAACAGCCCCGAGCAGGTCGTCTGGGATCGCCGGATCGCCGTGCCGTTCGCGCCCGAAGCTCCCTTGAGCGGCATCGGCGAAACGGACTTCTTTTGCGCTGTCTGGTATCGGCGGACGTTCGCCGCGCCGCCGCTCGCGCCGGGCGAACGATTGATCCTCCGCTTCGGCGCGGTCGATT
>JAICJJ010000365.1 GCA_025928535.1 Thermomicrobiales bacterium | reverse complement strand
GGCGTGGTCCATCGTGGGCTGGCCTTCGAGCGCTTCAATTTCGGCGTGTTCCGGGCCGTGGACATGCGGCGGCTGCGGCTCGAGCGCGCTGCCAAGCGGATCGTGGACGACGTCCGGATCGGGCGAGGCAACGTATCCGGGCAAGACGAACTCCGATTGTTCATCCGGAGCGCGGCCGTCGGACTTCACAGGCGCTCGGGGTGGTCGGGATGAAGGCGTATGGCTGGAATGATCCATGGGTGTGCCAGTCAATGGGAGCGGGCCGGTTGATCAGCCGGCTCGCTCGTCGTGGGGAGCGTCGGCGTCAGGCGCCGACCGGGTAGCCGGCGTCGGCCAGCGCCGCTTCGATCTGGTTCGGCGAGACGCGAGCCGGATCGAACTCGACCGCGACCTGTTTGGTCGCGGCGTTCGCCTCAACCCGCCGCACGCCATCGAGCGCGCCCAATGCCCGCGTGATGGTCGCCTCGCAGTGTCCGCATGAAATGTCCGGCGCCGTCAGCGTGACTTGCTCAACCGTCGTGCTCAAGATGTTCTCCTCCATGACGCCGATCGCGTCTCGTTTGTCGATAATACCTCCACGGGGTATATGCGTCAAGCATCGCGTGCCCCCGCTGTTGCTGGCGCGTCGGCTGAATCTCGAACGACCCGATGCTGTCTCCCGGGAGAGGCGACCTCGGCGGTGGCGGTTGAGCGCGCGTCGCGCACGGTTCCGGGGTGGCCGGGTCGAAGCGGAATGCGAAGGTCGTGGACTGGCCGTTGACGGCGACATCGATTGGGCGCACACGCCTTTACCGCAGCCGACAAAGCCGCGCGCAATCGACGATCTTGCGGGTGCAGCCGCGATCGATGCCGCGCGTTCCGGCGCTGCGATCACGTCCGGATCGAATCAATCGTCGTAGATCAGCACGACCTGGATGGTCCGGTCGGCGTGGCGGTCGATCAGGTCGTAGGCCCGCGCCGCGTCCCGAAACGGCACGGCGTCCGTCAGCAGCGGGTCGAGATCCAACTCGGCCATGTGGTCGCGAATCTGCGCGGCGCGCCGCGCCAGCGAGTGGGTCGCGGTCAGATCCGGGGCGATGCCGCCGACCTGCGAGCATTTGATCGTGATCCGGTTGTGGTGAAACTCGTCGGACAACGCGAGCGCGTCGCCCGTCCCGCCATACCATGACAGGGCGACCACGGTCGTGTTCGGCGCGGCCGTTCGGATCGCCTCGTGCAGCGCGGCGTACGAGCCGGAAGCGTCGATCACGACGTCGGCCCCGCGGCCCTCGGTGCGTTCGCGGACGGCGAGCGCCACGTCGCCCGCTGCCGGGTCGAGACTTTCATCGGCGCCCATGCGGCGCGACATCGCCCGGCGCTCGGCGATCCGCTCGACGGTGATGATCCGCCGGGCGGCGGCGCCCCGCAGAAATTGAGTGACCAGCAGGCCGACCAGCCCCTGCCCGAAGACGACCACGGTGTCGTCGAGGCGGATGTCGGCGTCGAGCACCCCGCCGTAGGCCGTGTTCAGATTGGAAGAGAGGACGCCGACCGCCGGGTTCGCCAATGCAGGCAGGCGGATCACGCTTGCCGCCGGCGCGACGTAGGCCGTCTGATGCGGCTGATAGGCGTAGACGAAATCGCCTTCGGCGAGATTCGTCACCGCGGCGCCGCGCGCGACCACCTGGCCGACATTCGCGTAGCCGTAGGCGAGCGGATAGTTCCAGGGCGAATCGGCCGCGGTCCAGTAGCCGCGTTCGGGAACCGTCAACCGCTGCTCGTCGTTCGCCGGCCGAAAGAGGCGCAGGTTGCGGTCGTACTGCTTGGTCCATTGCGGCGCGTGGCCACGATAGACGTTCATCTCCGTGCCGTGGCTGATGCCGGAAAAGCGGGTTGCGACCAGAACCTCGTCCGGGCCGGGCGCGGGCAGCGGCCGGAACAGATAGTCGAGGCGCTTCGGTCCGGTGAAGGCGAGGATTGACGCCTCCGAGGGCAACTGCGTCGATGGGATCGTCATTGTGGACGCATCATCCTTCACGCGCGGGCGGCCGAGCCGGCGAACCGGCGGCGCTCGCCTAGCCTTTGACGCCGCCGGCGGTGAGGCCGCCGACGAGGTAGCGCTGGAAAAACAGAAACAGGATCGCCGGCGGCAAGGAGATGATGACGCCGCCGGCCGTCAGCATGCCCCAATCGACGGTGTACTGGCCGAACGCCGCCTGCAGCGCGAGCGGCAAGGTTTTCTCCTCGACGGACGTGATCAACGAAACGGCGAAGAGGTACTCGCCCCACGCCAGGAGAAAGGCGAAGGCGCCGACCGCCACCGTCGCCGGCCCCATCAGCGGCAGGATGATTTGCCACAACACCCGCAGCGTCGATGCGCCGTCGACGACGGCGGCTTCGTCGAGTTCGCGCGGGATATCGTCCATGTAGCCTTTCAGCATCCAGACGGTGATCGGCAGGGCCAGCAGCAGGTAGACGATGGTCAACCCGCGCAAGTTGTCGGTCAGCCCCAACCGGCGGAGGATGACGATCAGCGGCGTCACGATCACGATCCCCGGCAGCATCTGGACCGCCAGGATCGATCCGGCGAAAAAGGAGCGCAGCGGGTAACGGAAGCGCGACAGGCTGTACGACGCGAGGAGCCCGGCCAGGGTGACGACGACCGCCGACACGCCGGCGACGATCAGGCTGTTGCGGAAGGCGGCCTGAAACCCGACCGCGTTCCAGATGCGGGCGAAGTTGTCGAGCGTGACCGTGCGCGGCACGATCGCCAGCGGGCCTTCGAACATCTGCCCCTTCGGCTTGAGCGCGGTCAGATAGAGCCAGACGATCGGGAAGACCAGCAGGCCCACGACCACGATCGACAGAACATCCAACGCCAGGCCCCGCAACCGCTTGCGGGCGGAGCCGCTGATGGCTGCCATCACTCCCCTCCGGCGGAACCTCGATCTTCGCCGCGATTGAGCAGACGCAGATAGACCAGCGAAAAGACGATCAACAACGCGAGCATCACGACGCCGATCGTCGCGGCGTAACTCAATTCGAGCCGTTCGAAAAAGAGGCGGAACAGATAGACCCCGACCAGCAGCGTGGAATCGGATGGACCGCCTTTGGTGATCACCCAGACGATGTCGAAACTGTAGAAGGCGAAGATGCCGAGCACGAGACTCATCACGACGCTCACCCGCCGCAGCAGCGGCAGGGTCACGTCGCGAAACCGCTGGATGGGACCGGCTCCGTCGATCGCCGCCGCTTCGTAGAGTTCCTGCGAAATCGCCTTCATGTTGGCCAGGAGCGCCAGCGCCATGAACGGGATGCCTTTCCAGGCGCTGACCGCGATCAGGGTCCAGAGGGCGGTGCGCGGGTCGGCCAGGAGCGAGCGATCGCCGGCGATGCCGACGTGTTCCAGCAGGAAGTGGATCGTGCCGTATTGGCTGTCGAGCAGCCAGCGCCAGGTGTAGGCGACGACGATCGACGGCGTCACCCAGGGCAGCAGGAGGATCCCGGTCAGAAATCCGGTCACCGCCGAGCGCCGGTTCAGCAGGAGGGCGATCGGCATCGCCAGCACGTACTCGAGGACGACGGTGCCGACGGTCCAGACGCTGGTCCGGCCGAGGCTGCGCCAGAAGACATCGTCGCCCAGCAGCCGGCGGTAGCCATTGAGGCCGGAAAAGACCGGCTCCGGATTCTTCAGCAGATACCAATCG
This sequence comes from Thermomicrobiales bacterium, assembly GCA_025928535.1. Lineage (GTDB taxonomy): Bacteria > Chloroflexota > Chloroflexia > Thermomicrobiales > UBA6265 > JAICJJ01. The sequence goes on along the minus strand of JAICJJ010000365.1, from coordinate 241 downwards.
GTCAGGCTGAGCCAAAGTTGATAGGCAAGCGGGTAGAGGCTGACCGCGACGACGATGATCAACGCCGGCGCGATGAGCGCGTAGCCCATCCGCTGGCGGCGATCGATGGCGGCGGTCGCCCGCGACCGCCGCGGCGTCGCCGCCGGGAACTTGCTTGCGGAAACAGCCATCGCGCGGCGCCTCCTTGTCGGCCGACGGCGGCGAAATCGGACCATGGCGTCTCGCCGCGAGGCGGCTTCGC
>JAICJJ010000219.1 GCA_025928535.1 Thermomicrobiales bacterium | reverse complement strand
TGCAAGCGGCGCGTCGAGCAGTCGGGAAGTCGGGAAGTCGGGAGGTCGGGAAGCACCACGCGACTCGCGACCCCCATCGTCATTCCGAGCCTGTCGAGGAATCTCGTCGGTTTCCGATCACGGCTCGTCAGAGCGAGCCGCGCTCGGAGCGATTGGCTCCGGGCGCGGCGCTCCGTTGATGCGGGCGAAGGCGAACTAGCGGCGGGTGTCGTCCGTGTCGCGATCGAATTTTTCGCCGACCCGGTCCGTCACCTCGTCGGCCTTGTTCTTGAGGTCGCCGATGCCACGTTCGACCTTGCCCTTGAGTTGGTCGGCCTTGCCTTCCGCCTCCATTTGCCGGTCCCCGGTCAAGTCGCCCCAGGCGGCCTTGCCCCGGCCCTTCAGTTCATCCGCGGCGCCTTTGGCCTTGTCCTGCATTCCGTCAGTCATGATCCGATCCTCCTCTGCCAGGCCGGAAGCGGACGAACCGTGTCGTTCGCTCCCGGCTTTCGGTTGAACGCATTGTGGTGATTGTGCCGACCGGTCAGCCGTTGGCGGCCGCCGAGCCGCTGATCAACTCCTCACGCTGATTCTGGCCGGCGAGCCCGCCGAGGCCGGCGGCGATGAGCGGCAGCAACAGCGCGAAGAAGGTAAGGAACGCGCCATTCTTGACCGTGTTGTAGGTGTTTGGATTGTTCGCCTGCGCCAAGGTGGTCTGCGCGTTGTTGACCGCCTGATTGGCCGCATTCTGCGCGTTGTTGACCGCCTGGTTCGGCGTGACCGGCGTGGTCGTGACGGTGTTGCCGGCGGTGTTCGCGACGGCGTTCAGGATACCGCCGACATTCGCGCCGATGATGCCGAACATGTTGCCGAGCCCGGTGGCGGTCATCCAGATGACGAAGAGCAGCGTCGCCGCGCCGACGACCAATCCATTCATCAGGCCGGCAAACGAGCCGCCGACCGCCGCCGTTTTCGCCGCGACCCAACCGCCAATGAAGAAGGCGATGATGGCGGTGATGATGCCCCAGACCGCGGCCCAGGTGCCGACCGTCTGCGCGCCGGTCCTCGGTTCGATGGCCGACGCCCCGATGCCGAGACCGAGCGTCGTGAACAGCAAGAAGAGCACCGCGGCCGAAAAGATGCCGGCCAGAATCGGGCCCCATTGCACCCGGTCGCGAACGGTCATGACGTTTTGGCCGGTCAGAATGCCGGCGTCGGCCGCAAACGGCAGGCGGTTCGCGAACGATGTCCGCCCAACGACCCGATCGCTCGGCGGGATCGTCTCGGACCCGGGCGCTCCTGTCCCGGGTTGTTGAATGTCCATACGGAGCCTCCTTTACGCACACGCGAACGTGGGGCGAGGGCCGGCGGCCGGGTAGCCGCCGGCTTGCGTCGCTGCCTAAAGCGGTGGGTTGCGGCGCTCGGCGTTGCGGGTCGCCTCGTCGGCCACGACATCGCCGAGGCCGGCGTCGTCGATGTGCACTTCTTCACGCCGGACCGTGCCCGCAACCTGTTCCGTCCGCTGCACCGGCTCCTTGGTGATCTCGACTTCTTCGGCCACCCGGACCCGCTTTTGCAACTCGACGTCTTCGCCGCGCAGCGGAACCTCGATCACGCCTTCCTCGAAGGCATGGTCGCCCGGCGCGACCGGCCGATCGACGGCGCGGCGCTGCACGCGCACCTCTTCTTCCGTGACCGGCACGTCGAGCACGCGCTGCTCGGTGACGACATCTTTCTCGACCCGGACCTCGCCCCGCTCGTACGGCGTCTTGGTCGCGGTCAACTCTTCCTCGTAGACCGGGACGACGACGGTTTCGCCTTCTTCGAGCGTTCGGCCGGTCGCCAGCGGTTGATTGGCCGCGGCTCCGGTCCAGCCCGCCGCGGTCGTGCCGGCCGCCAGGTTCTCGTTCGTCCGCAGCCCGGTATCGGTGACGGCGCCTGTCGTGGTGGTGGGAACGACATCCCAACCCTGGTTGAGCGCGGCGTCCTTGGTGACGTTGAGGTAGACGCCGTTTTCGGTCTGGCTCGCGATCGCGCTGAACGGGATGTAGTAATCGGTGGGGAAGAAAAATCCCTTCTCGACGACGACGTAACTTGGGCCGACCGAAACGATCGTGCCGACTTTGTCGCCATCCGAACCGTATACCGACATGCCGTCGGCGATCGTGGTCTGCCAGTCTTGCCTAGCCATTGCGCTATCCCTTCTCATGCCCGTCCGGGCGCTTGCGTTCGTCGCTCGCTGGCGGCGGGCGCCGGCCGGCGACACAGGCATAAACGCATCGCGTGTGCCACCCATCGCGGATGGCGATCATGCGAGCGTCGCAACCACTTCTAACGTCAAGTGAAATGGACGCGAACGGAATCGTTCGGCGCATGAGCCGCGTCCGGCAGGCGACTCCCGGGCCGGCCCATGTGCGAACGAACGAATCCTGCCGCCGATCAGCGCGTCACGCTGACGTGGCGGCGAACGATGTCGACGCGCTGAAATTGGCCGAGATAGCCGCCGAGCGTCGCCGCGAGGAGCGGCAGCAGGAACCAGACGAAGGTGATGAATCCGCCCTGGCGGACCAGATCGAACGCCTGCGGACTGGTCGCGCCGGCAGACGCCATGATGCGGCTCACGTCTTGCCCGATCGCGCCGAACAGATCAGCCAGGCCGATCGTGCTTCCCCAGACGATCATCGTCAAGCCCGCCGCGCCGACGACGAATCCGTCCATCAGATGCGAATAGCGGCTCCCGAACAACGTCGAGCGCGAGGCGACCCAGCCGCCGACGAGAAACGCGACGATGATCGTGATCGCCGCCCAGACCGCCGGCCACGGTCCGATTGCGATGCCGCCGGCCCGCGGCTCGAGGACCGACGCGCCGATCGCGATGCCGAGCGCGGTCAGCACCAGGAAGATGGCGGTTGCCGAGAAAAATCCGGCCAGGATCGGCCCCCATTGCACCAACGAGCGCGCCGGCGCGATCTGCTCGCCGGGAGCGACGGTCGAGATCGTGCTCGGCTCGAACCGCGTTTCAAGCGGCGATTCGCCGAGCATGCGGTCGTACACCGGGATCGTTTCGCCATTGGGAAGATGGGTCCTGATCGATTCGCTGTTCATTCGCTGCCTCTTTCATCGCGGATCGCCCCGCTCGAGTCGGCAGGTTCGGGCCCGTCGGCACGGGTGGGAGGTCAAACAGGTCCGACTGTTCCCGCCGGCGCGGTCCGGCGCGGGACAGTGATCGATCGCCACTCGTGCGACGGCGTTCGACGTCCTTTCGTTCGCCCATCCGGGCTTCCGACGGCACGGATCGCCATGGCGTGCGGTCCGGTTTCCATAACCAGGAGATGCAGCCCGAATGCCACCGCGTCGTCCGCGCGCTCAAGCGGGCGGCGCTGATGCGGCAGGAATGCCAAGTATCGGGATAAGACGACTGATGTGGCCGAACCTCGGCCCGGACTTGCCTCAGGCGGCGATCCAGAGCGAGCGGCCGTCGCGCACCTCATGGCGGAGCCGGCCCTGCCGATGAAGATGGCTGACGAACGCGAACGCCGTTGGTTGGAGCAAGTAATAGCCTGGCGCGTCGGTCAGGTTCGCGCCGAAATGCGTCAGCAGATCGGCCAGGATCTGACCCGCGTCGACCGGTTCGCGGGCGAACGCGACCACCCGCTCGGCGACCTGTTCGACCAGGGACCGATTGAGATCGATCAACGATCCGAGGTCGTCGACGACCGGACCATGCCCCGGAACCGCCGCCTTGCACGGGACGGCCTGGGCGCGTTCCAGCGCGGCGAGATGGTCGGTGACGGAAAAGAGATAGGGAATCCGGTACTTGTCGAGCACGCTCGCCGGCAAGACGACATCGGCGCAATAAAAGACGTCGTCGACCAGCACGCCGATTTGCCCCGGCGAATGCCCGAAGAGGGGGATGATCTCCATCTCGATGCCCGCGATCGTCAACGGTCCCGGTTCGATCACGATATCGACCGGGCTCGGATCGGCGAAGAGAAAATTGCCGCGCAGGGTGTCGAGCGGATCGGCGCCGCCGTAGAGCGCGATCGGCTGCAAGAGGGGGTAGCGCAGGAAGGCTTCGTCGAAGGCGGGCGCGTAGACCTTCGCGCCGGTGCGTTTGACGACCGCCGCGTTCCCGCCGAAATGATCGGCGTGGGCGTGGGTTGTCACGATCGCGGCCACCTGGCCGCCGGCTTCGTCCCGCGCCGCCTTGAGCGCCTTTTTCGCGCTCGTCTCGTTCAGCCCGGCGTCGATCAGAACGAGTCGCCCATCGTCGCCCCGCAGCACACCGACATTCACCCCGCCGGGGGCGACGAATGTGCGCGGACCCAATTCGACCAGCATCGCGCCCTCCGGGAACGGGAGTTGCCTCGCTCGCGCGGATCGATTTCGTGTCCCGAGACTATACCCGGCCAGTCGCGCCTGCTCTGGCCGTGGGTTGCCAGAGTTCGCTTGCGTCATCAATCGGATCGCGCCCCCGTTGTGTGAAGCAACACTCGGTGTTACTGTTAAGCAAGGGACGGGGAGGTCGATGCCGCGCAAGATTCGCGAACTCAAGCGTGATCTGGCGAAAGCCGGGTTTGAAGAGCTCGCCAAGCGCGGCAAAGGCAGCCACTCGATGTGGGCGCATCCAGACGTCCCGGAGGCGATCTTGCTTTCTGGCGCTGACGGCGATGACGCCGATCATTACCACGAGAAGCAGGTTCGCATGGCGATCGCAAAATCAAAGGAGAAAGCCGAACCCTTGGCGTAGCCCGAGGCTTCGGCAATGGAAAGAGAGGCCAGCGTGCCCATGACCATTCCAGAAGAGATCAGCGCCGAAGAACTCGAGGAAGCGCGGCGGTATTCGCTCGTGATCAGATGGTCGGATGAGGACCACCTCTATCTCGTCAGCGTCCCGGAACTTCGTGGCCTGCTCACCCATGGCAAGACGGTTGCCGCAGCAATGGAGATGGGTGAGGAGGCGATCGCCACCTGGCTGTCGGGATTGCGCCTGCTGAGGCGTGAGATCCCGACGCCTCCGAGACACGCGCGACGCATCGTGATCGACAAGGCGCCCAACTACGACGCTGCAGCAGTGCGCGCGATCCGGAAACGACTCGCGCTGTCGCAGGCAGTGTTCGCCGACGCGCTCAACGTGAGCACGTCGACCGTCCGCTCGTGGGAACAGGGCCAGCGCGTGCCCGACGGCCCGTCGCGGCGATTGCTGGAAGTGGCTGATCGTGAGCCAGCGGCCCTCTTCCGTGACAGCACGCATTCCGCTTGTCGCGCCAATCGTCTCAAACCGTTAACCATACGACGTTTCTCCCGCGTCCGCGGCGCTTGCGCGAGAACGACCTCGAACGTCGCGTAGCGCAAGTGAGGAAGTGTGCGCGACTATACTCGGCAACGTGGACCTGACTCGGCGGAGGGCGCATGACGGCGGCAACGGACCCTTCAACACGTTCAGGGCAGGCTATTCGGCACGTGGTGGAGGTCGGCCAGTTCGATCGGGCCGCCGTCGAGGATCTCTTCGCCGCCGCCGATCGGATGCGCGCCTTGCCGCGCGGCGCGGCGCCGTTGCAGGGCTTCGTGCTGGCCACCATCTTCTACGAGCCGTCGACCCGCACCCGCCTGTCGTTCGAAACGGCGATGCTCCGCCTCGGCGGCGGCGTCATCTCGACCGAAAACGCGCGCGACTTGTCCTCGGCGA
>JAICJJ010000091.1 GCA_025928535.1 Thermomicrobiales bacterium | reverse complement strand
CCGGTGGTCGCCCTCTTCGCGTGGCTGTTCCGGCACGAAGGCAGCGTCGGGGAACGGACATCCTGGCGCCGGTTCGTGCCCTGGTTCGTGGCCGGCTTCGCGCTCGCTGCCGCCGCCCGCACGGCCGGTCTCGTCGGCATGCCGGCCGGCGCGGCGGCGCAGCAGACGAGCCAATCACTGACGATCGTGGCGATGGCGGGGCTCGGCCTGGGCGTCGATGTGCGGGCGGTCCGGGCGGTCGGCCCGCGGGTCGCGGGCGTGATCGTCGCGCTCCTGCTGCTGCTGGTCGCGCTCGCCGTCGGCCTCATTCGCGGATTGGGGATCGATGGATGAGACGGCGAGAACGAGGCGAGAAGGCGAGGCAGAGCCACGGTTCGTCATCCTGTGTGGACATGCCTCACGGCGGCGCCACGGCATGAACCACCCGGTTTCTGACGGCAACGTCAGCGAAGAATCTCGACGCATCTCCAGCGGCGGGGCACACGCATGGCGAAGGCGACCGACGGGGGATTGACAGGGCGCGAGCCGGTTCGTAGGATCGCATCTCGTCATTCGAAGCGCGCCTGAGGTGTTGGTGATGCCCCGCCGCCAATCCCGTTCCCGGTCCCGCGCCGCGTCTCGTCCTTCGGTTGGCCGCGCGTTGCTCGTCGTCACGTGCCTGGTCGCGGCGCTCGCCGTCGCCGGCGGCCTCGTTTCGAGCGGTCGCGCCGACGTCATCGCGGCGGCGTTGGTCGCCCTGGTCGCCGCCAAACTCTTCTGGCGGCAGTTCCGGCGCCGGCGCCTCGCGGCGCGCACGATCGACGAACTGGTCGCTCTCTCGCCGACACAATTCGAGGAAGCGGTCGCCGCCCTGTTGCGGCGGCATGGCTACCGCGAGGTGCGGCGAATCGGCGGCGCGGGCGACCAGGGCGCCGATCTGATCGGGCGCGATCCGCGCGGCAGGCGCGTCGTCGTCCAGTGCAAGCGGTACAAGTCGACCAATCGGGTCGGGGCGCCGGTGGTGCGCCCGCTCTACGGTACGAAAGCGCTCTATCACGCCGAGCGGGCGTTGATCGTCAGCACCTCGACGTTCAGCCGCCCGGCGGTCGACGAGGCGCGGCGGCTCGATATCGATCTGATCGACGGTTCGGCCCTCAGCCGGATGCTCGCCGCCTGAAGCCGGGCAACGTCCGCAAATCTCGGCCCGCCCTCCCGGCGCTGAAGCCGATGCGCCGAATCGCCAACGTACAATGATCAGACCCCGTGCATGGCCCTCGGCGAGGGAACGCGCATGCCGCGTGACCCGCCGATCGACCGGTCTTGACGCAGTGTAGGCTCGGCGTCGGCGTCGAGCGCCGCCGTGGCCTGGCGAGCAATGCTTGCCGGCCGCCGGTCGCATCCGGAGCGAGGCGTTCGTCGCCGGGAGAAGACGCGGCCGGCGGAGGAAGCCGGGACAAGGAGTGACGAACATGGCGCGATACCTGATCTCGTTCGATGACGGCGCGATGACCTTCCCCGAGGAGGAATTGCCCGACGTGGCCGAGGCCGCGCACAAGGTGCTTCGGGAAGCCAAGCACGCCGGCGTGTGGGTGTTCGGCGGCGGCCTCCAACGTCAGTGGGCGACCATCGTGGCCAACGACGGGACGATCGCCGATGGCCCATACCCGGAGACCAAGGCGGTCATCGGCGGATTCTCGGTCGTCGACGTGCCCTCGCGCGAGGAGGCGCTGGCGTGGGCGGCCAAGTTCGCCGCCGCTTGCCGGTGCGCCCAGGAGGTCCGGGAGATCATGCCCGACCCGGAGGCCTGAGCGAAGCCCACCCCAGCCAGCGGCCGGCGGCGCAGACCCGATTGGGAATGATTGCGACAATGGGACGTGGCGGCCCAATTCGGGCGCCGTGACGAAGCGAGGCGAATCCGACCGATGACGAATCCTTCCTGGTTTCTCGACGAATTGGCGCACGCCGGCCCCGAACATCTCGATTCCGCCTACGTCCAGGGCTACGACCAGAAAGCCGGCGTCGATGTCAGCGAAGACGTGGCGCTCCTGCGCGACCTCGGCCTGAACGAAACGAGCACGCTGGTCGATCTCGGAGCCGGCACCGGCGCGCTGGCGCTGGCCGTCGCGCCGCTTTGCCGGCGGGTCGTCGCGGTCGACGTCTCCGCCCCGATGCTGGCCAATCTGCGGGCGGCGGCCGAACGGCTCGGCCTCGCCAACCTCGAACTCGTCCAGGCCGGCTTTCTCAGTTACGCGCATCAGGGCGCGCCGGCCGATTTCGTCTACAGCCGCAACGCCCTGCACCATTTGCCCGATTTCTGGAAAGCGATCGCCCTCGTCCGGACCGCCGCCATCCTGCGGCCGGGCGGGGTATTGCGGCTGCACGATCTGGTCTATTCGTTCGATCCGGCCGAAGCCGACCGCGTCGTCGAGCCATGGCTGGCCGGCGCGGCCCCGTCGCCCGAAGTCGGCTGGACGAAGGCCGAATACGAAACGCACCTGCGCGACGAATTCAGCACCTTCAGTTGGCTGCTGGAGCCGATGCTGGAGCGGGCTGGCTTCGACATTCGCGACGCGAGCCATGCCCCGCGCCGCGTCTATTCCGCGTATACCTGCGTCAAGCGGGGCTGAACGCAAGCGGCGGAGCGGCAAGACGAACGGCTCCCGGCCGGCGCGAACAGTCGGCAGGCTCATTTGTTCGGTGCACTGATTCAATGAAACAACGCGCCAATTCAGCCAGAGCGCGATGGGATGTGACTGATGATATGGCGATTCCCCGACGCCAGGAACAAATTGAGCGAAGTGGTCGACCGCGCCATCAACGAAGGCCCGCAACGGATCAGCCACCATGGCGAGGTGGTCGTGGTCGTCTCGGAGGAGGAATTCAATCGGTTGCGCGGACAACCGATATCGTTCACGGCATATCTGCTCCATGGACCCGATCTGAGCGAAATCGACATCGAGCGCGACCAATCCCCGATGCGGGACGTCGCAGGGTAAAGGTGCTGATCGACACCAGCGTCAAGCCGGGGTGAGCGTCAGCCAGCGCAGTCCAGCACGAAGGCGATCTCAGGCGCGCCAAACCGAGGTCGCGGCGGCGCGCAGCCGGCCGGTCAGCGTCGCGTCCGGAGCCTGCGGCGCCGGCTGGCGCAGCACCCGCACTTCCCCGTCGCAACGTTCCACCCGGTAGCGCGTCTTGCCCGTCTTCGATCGCCTGAACGTCAGATCGAGCCGCGCGTCCCCGACCCGGACCCCTTCGAGCCGCAGAGCCGGCAGCCAGGGCGGCAGGTGGGGATCGACCAGGAGCAGGCCGAGCGGCGCCACGGCGCGCATGCCGAGCAGCGCCTGGATCAGCAGCACGACCGCGCTGGCCGACCACCCCTGTGGCGCGTTGCTTTGGGGATAGATGCCCGGGTGGGGATGGGCCGCGTCGCGCGGCAGGCCGCCGAGGGCTTCCGGCAACCGGTTCGCCACGAAGAGATCGCTCGCGGCGAAGAGCGCCGCCGCCAGCCGGTGCAGTTCGTCCCAGCAGCCGTAGCGGGCGAAGCCGAAGGCGAAGGCCGCGTTTTCGACCGGCCAGACGCTGCCGAGGTGGTAACTGAACGGATTGTAGGAGGGATGCGCGCTCGACAGGGTGCGCACGCCCCAGCCGCTGAAGAGGTCCGGTTCGAGCAGGCGCCGGGCGACCCGCCGCCCTTTGGCCCGCGGCACGATGCCGGTCGCCAGGAGATGCCCCGGATTGGAAGCGATCGTGCGGATCGGCCGCTTGGCCGGGTCGAGTCCGAGCGCATAGAAGCCGAGATCGTCGAGCCAAAAGGCGCGGTCGAAGCGCGCCTTGAGCGCCCGCGCCTTCCCGAAGAGTTCGAGCGCAGAGACCGGATCGCCCGTCGCCAGAAAGGCGAGCGCGGCCTGCTGGAGACCGGCGTACCACCAGGCCTGCAATTCGCAGGTCGCGATCGGATTGGCGACGACCTCGCCGCGTTCGTCGACGATCGCGTCGCCCGAATCTTTCCACCCCTGGTTCTTCAGTCCCTCCGGCGAGCGTGTCACGTATTCGATGAAACCGTCGCCATCGAGGTCGCCTTCGTCGTCGAGCCAGGCGATCGCCTTGCGCGCCGCCGGCAACAACTGGCGGACCGTCGCCAGATCGCCGCTCCAGCCGAGATATTGGCCGAGCATGATCAGGAAATCCGGCGGGGTGGCGTAGTCGCCGTAGTAGTGGAGGAACGGATCGAAGCCGAGGACCGAGAGGGGGCCGCGCCGCGCCTGATGGATCAGCTTGCCCGGCTGCTCGTCGGTCCAATCATCGACGGCGACCCCCTGGTAGGCCGCATTGGCTCGCAGCGCGTCGCGCAGGATTGTCGGCAGCGCCAGCGCCGCCTGCCAGCCAATCGTCAGCGTGTCGCGTCCGAAGAATTGCTGATAACTCGGCAGCCCGGCGATCGGAGCGGCCGGGCCATGCGGATCGCCGAGCGGCAGCGTCGCCAGGTCGCCCGTCGCCGTCTCCCAGGCGCGGACGACCGTCGGGTTTGCCGCGATGAGCCGCGGAATCTCCGTCCGCAGCCGCGCCCGAACCGCTTCGAGCCCCACATCGGGCCGATCGAACCGGGCCGGCGGCGCGGCATGCCGCCGGCCGTCGAAGAGCGGCTCCAACACAAGATCGAATGCGACCGCCCCATGCGGCGGCACGTCGAAGCCGAGCACGAGCGCCCCGCCGTCGTCAACGCCGACTGGCGACGGCGCGCCCTCCGCCCGGACGGCGACGGCGCGATCGAGGCCCGGATGGCGGTAGCGCAAGAGCAATTCCTGACGGGCGGCATCCCACAGCCGCTCCACCGCTCCGGTCTGCCGTCGCCGCCCCGCCTGCACTTCTTCCAGATCGGCGAAATCGGCCTCGAGCCGGATCACGAGATCGCAGCGGGCTGGCGCGCAGCGCGCGTAGTTTTCGATCCGCACGTGGGTCCGCAACCCCACGCCGACGAAGCGAGCGATCGTCGCGAAGAGCGCCGGCTCCGGCCCAGCCGGCCCGCCCGCCAGCGTCGCATAGGCAAGCAGCGCGTCGCCGCCGACCGGACTGGCGGCGAAAATGGCCGGCGACTCGCCGTTGACGGTCAGCCTCTCCTGATAGAGCAGCCGCGTGTTTTCGAAATAGAACCCGTCCAGTCCGCCTCCCAGCGTCAAACCATCGAGGCCGGCGACGAGGAGCGACCGACCGCTGTAGATGCATATCTTGCCAGCATGGGCGCGCAACTCGATCCGATCCGCGGCGGCCGCGTTCATTTGATCTCGACCCCGCCGCGCGCCGCGACGAAGCCGCCGGCGACACGCCGCAGCCGCCCTTCCGCTTCCAGTTCGGCCAAGATGGCCGCGATCTCCGGCGCCTCGACCTCGAGATTGCGGGCGATGGCGCCTGGCCCCAACGGACCCACCTTCGGATAAGCGAGCAACCGCTCGATTTGATCGCGGATACGCTCCGCGCGTTCGCCGACGTCGGCCCCGGCAAATTCGCGCGCCCCCTCCCATCCTCCCCGGAGCCGCGGCGACCCTCCAACGCCGTGTCGATATCCCGCGCTCAACTCATCCTTGCGCATCATTCCCACGCGTACGGTCCGATTCCGCGGCGAGTCGAGTCTCCGCGTCGCGTCGCTCGACGACCCCGACCAGCCGGCCGTCCGGCGTGGTGACGACGCTGCGTTCGACCTGCTTCTCGCGCAGGTGAGACGCCAATTTGGCGAGCGGCTCGTTCGGACGGATGGTGGTCGGGCCGGGCTCCATGGCCTGTTCGGCGGTCGTCTCGGGCGCGGCGTTGAGCCGGTCGAAGCGCAGGCAACCGAGCACGACCCGCGCCTCATTGACGACGAGGCAGTCGTTCCACCCCTGCGCGTTGGCGCGTTTCTGCACCGGCCCGAGCCGCTCGTGCGGCCCACAGGTCGGGACATCGCGCCGGACCACGTCGGCGGCGCGCGGAACGTCCGCGTCCGTTCCTTCGCTCGGCAATCCGAAGGCGAGCCAGTTCGCCTTGCCGCCGACGAAGCGGTAAACCCGGGCAAACCCGAGGCGTTCGAGCCGCCACGCGGCTCGCGCGCTCATGTCTCATTGGGCGTCCCAGCAATAGACGATCGTCGGCCGGTTCGGATCGAGCCGGGCCGTGGTTTCTTGATCCAGCGTCTTGAGTGGAATGCTGACCGCCCCCGGCAAATGCTCGGCGTCGTACTCCGCGCGCGGCAGCACCTCGATCAATTGGACGTCCTGGCCGAGCAGGCGCTGCACCGCTTCAACCTCGATTTCGATCGGCATCGTCTCCTCCGATCCGTGCGTCGCCCGCATCAGATCACCTCGCGCACCCGGTTCTTGATGAAATCTTCGGCAATCGTCTTGACCACCGCGAGGCGGTCCGGGTCGCCGCGCAGCAGCGCTTCGGCGAGGTTTTTCGCCTGCTCGGTCGTGATCTTGCCCGGCATCGGCGGCTCGTTCGGATCGACCACGGCCTGCACCACCGCCGGCCCCGGCGTCGCCAGCGCCTCGCGCAAGACCGCTTCGCATTCGTCCGGCCGCTCGAACGTGAAGCCGGCCGCGCCGCAAGCTCGGGCGTAGGCGGCGAAATCGATCGGCTGCAATTCGATCCCGAACGATGGGTTGCCGTTCAGGACCATCTGCTCCCATTTGATTTCGCCGTAGGCGTTGTTCTTGATGATGACGATCTTGACCGGCAGACCATACTTCACCAGCGTCGCGACCTCGCCCATGAGCATCGTGAAGCCGCCGTCGCCGACGACCGCGACGACCTGCCGATCCGGGTACGCGACCGCCGCGCCGAGGCTGTAGGGCAGCCCGCACGCCATCGACGCCAGCGCGCCCGACACCGAAAATTGCATCTCGCCGCGCATGTCGATGTAGCGCGCCGCCCAGGTCGTGTTCGTGCCGCTGTCGGCCGAGACGATCGCGTTGTCGGCGAGCAATTTGTTCAGCGTGTGCGTGACCACCTGCGGCTTCATCGGCATATCCCGCCGCGTGCCGCGCGCTTCGAGCAAGTCCCGCCAATCGCGCATCCGGTTTTGCGCCGTCTCGAGAAATCCGCGGTCGTCCTTGCGCCGGATCAGCGGCAGCAACGCCCCCAGCACCCCCTTGCAATCGCCGAGCAGGCCGACGTCGACGGGAGCACGCAAGCCGATGCGAGCCGCACTGACATCGATCTGGACCGCCTTCGCCTGCCCCGGCGGCGGATAAAACTCGATGTAGGGAAAACTGCTGCCGAGAATGACCAGCGTGTCGCATTCCCGCAGCGCGTCTTGCGACGGCGCCGTGCCGAGGAGGCCAACGCCGCCAGTGGTGTAAGGGCTGTCGTCCGGCACGACTGCCTTGCCGAGCAGCGGCTTGACGACCGGCCCGCCGACCAGATCGGCCAGTTGCAACACCTCGTCGCGGCAATTGAGCGCGCCCCGTCCCGCCAGGATCGCCACCTTCGACCCGACGTTGATGATGTCCGCCGCCGCCCGCAGCAACTCGGCCGGCGGCATCCCGTAGGCGGGGGCGAAGAGATCGGCGCTGTGGCGCGGCACGTTCGCCGCCGAGCGCATCGCGTCGTCGGTCGTCCAGCCCTGGATGTCTTTCGGCACGGTGATGTGCGAGACGGCGCGGCGGCCCAGCGACGTCTTGACCGCCTGATCGACGACGTTGACGACGTGGGCCGGACCCATCACCCGCTCGTTGTAGTCGGCGACGTCGAGAAAAATCTTGTCGAGGTCGACGTCTTGCTGATAGTGCGTGCCGATCAGATCGTGAAAGGTGTGGCCGGTGATCGCCAGCACTGGCTGCTGGTCCCCCTTGGCGTCGTAGAGCCCATTCAGCAGGTGGAGGCCGCCCGGACCGGAGGTGGCGAGGCAGACGCCGAGGCGGCCGGTGTATTTGGCGTAGCCGCAGGCGGCGAAGGCGGCCGATTCTTCATGCCGCACCTGGATGAACCGCACGTCGTCCTGATGGGTGCGCAGCGCTTCGACGATGTCGTCGATCCCGTCGCCGGGCAAGCCAAAAATGACGTCCACGCCCCAGTCATGCAATCGCTCGATCAGGAGATCGGCGGTCGATTTGGCCATCGTTGCCTCCTTTCCGATTGCAGCGCGCCGGGATGGCCTCTCTACGGTTCCCGCCGCTTGCCAGCCGCCACGAGGTGGTCCGCTGTCCGCGGCGCCAGCGCCTCGATCGTCAGGCTCGGGTTGCACGCCGAAGAGGTGACGAAGACGCTGCCGTCGCAGACGTAGAGGTTCGGGACGTCCCAGGCGCGGCAATTGGCATCGACCACCGCGGTTTGCGGCGTCGGGCCGGACCACGAGGACGGAGCGCCGCGGCGCAGACGGCCGCTGGGTAGCGGCCGCGCCCTCAGCTGCCGGCCGGAGAGCGAACTCAGGGCGTTCCAGGTTCGCCCCGGGATCGACGCCGACCCCCAGCCGCTCGACCAGTTCGCCGCCCGGCCAGCCCCTGGCCAGCGCCAGCAGTCCGCCGACGATCCTGGCGGCGATGGCTCAGTACGAGAACGTGGCCAGGTCGGCGTTG
>JAICJJ010000026.1 GCA_025928535.1 Thermomicrobiales bacterium | reverse complement strand
TGCCGTCGCCGTCGGTGTCCCAGCGGTGCGGGTCGGTGCCGGTGACGTTAATTTCGAAATCGTCGGTCAAACTGTCGCCATCCGAATCGACCTGTCCGGTCGGAGCGGCGGTCGGCGCCGGCTGTTGGTCAGCGGCTGGCGCGAGCGTCGGCTCGACCGGCGGCGCGGTCGGCTCAACCGGCCACAGCGTCGGCTCCGGCGGCGCGGCCGTCGGCGGTATCGGCGTCGGCGGCACGACCGGAATCGCCAGATCGTAGACATCGACGACGATCGCCGGCGCCGACTGGTCGATGGCGATGCCGTAGCCCGTGCCGTCGGCAAGCAAGCCGACCGCCGCCGAGCCTGGCACGAAGTACGACGCCGTGCCCGCCGGCAGGACCGGCTGCCGCAATTCGTATTGACCAAACGCCAGATCGCGCCAGACATAGACGCCATCGCCGTTGGGCCGCAGATCGGCCAACGTCAGCGGAGTCGACAGGGAGCCGCCGCTCAGGGAGAAATCGAACGGCGGCGCGGCCGGAACGCAAGCGGTGGGATCGAGCGCATCGACGCTGCTGGCGGGGCAACTGAACACGCGCACCCCGATCGAACCGCGTCGCGCCACCGCCACCGCCGTCGAGCGGACGAGCGTTTCGGTCGCGGTAGCGGCGGCGGACGGTCCCGGAATCGCGAACACTTCGAGCCGGGCGTCGCCGACGCTGGCGGCGAGCATCACCGGGTAGCCTTCGTCCGGCCGGGCCTGGTACCCCTCGGCGGGCGAGGCTTGCCAGGCTCCTTGCCGGGGCACGACGAACCGGGAAAACCCGTCCGCAAAACGGCGCGCCTGCAAGATGTAGCCGCCCGGGTCGAGGCCGCGCCACGCCGGCAGCGCCGCCGTGTCGCTCGCCGCCGGCGTGCCAAGATCGCGCGCGCCGAGATCGTTGACCGCGATCAGCGCCAGATCGACCGCATCCGGCTCGGCGGCGCACGTTTGCTGGCTGGCGGTTTCGGCCGTCGTTCCCGCCGGGCAGGCGTAGACATCGACGGACAGCGTCAGTCCGCTCGACGCCGGCGCGACGACGATGGCTGACGAAGCCGGAGACGCCATGGGCGAGGCCGCGGGCGATGCGAGCGGAGTGGCGACCGGCGTGCCTGCTGCTCCGACCGCTTGGCCGATCGCGGCGGCGAAAAATGCCGCCGGGCTGTCGCCTTGGCCGCGCACCAGAATGTCGCCGGAAAAAATGCTGGCGTCGCCCGCGGTCAGCGGCGCGGTCGAGCCGTCGGACGAGCGCACCTGCATCGAGCCCTGGGTCGCCACCACCAGCACCGGCAGCGCGCCGCCGACCACGGTCGTCGTTTCATCCGGTTTCAGAACGTCGCGCACCAGATTGAGATCGCGCGTGCCGCCGGGGCTGGCGAAGGTCGGGGAACGGAAGACTGGCGATCGATCGGAAGCGTCGTCGGCCGCGCTGGCGGGAGCCAGATCGACCGCATACCAGTGACCGGGATCGGTTCCCGCCGCGGCGATCGTCGCCGCGCCGTTGGCCGGAAGAAAGGCCGCTTCGCCCGGCGCCAGGAGCGAACGACGGCCGTCGCCGTCGCGCACGAGCAGCGTGCCGTCGGCGCCGACCACCCAGCCGGGGCCCGCTGGCGCGAACCGGCTCGGCGCGCCCGGCGTCACCGCGCGGTACGACGCGCGCCAAACCAGATCGCCCGCCGGCAGCGCCCCCACCCCTTGCGCGATCACTTCGGCGTGGCCCCGCGCCGGCGAATCGAGCGCGCCGGTTTGGGCGGCCAGGCCGACGGCGGAACCGAAAGCCACGATCAGGGCGAGCAGCCAGAGCGACAGCGGCCCCACCCGGCGACGAATCAACGACATTGCGTTCCTCCGGCGCGTCGTTGCCGGCGCGAACGACGCGGACGTGCCAAGACGTGCATTGGCGGGGGCTTCATCGTACCGCACCGAGCCGAACCGAGGCGATGCGCGGACGATGGGCGTGCGACGGGTCAGTCATGCGTGATCTTGTGGATCTCGCCGTTCAGCAGCGTGTAATAGAGGGCCTTGCCATCCTGGCTGAAGCGCAGATCGACAACCTTGTCCGTGTCCGTCGCGAAGGGCTGACTCCGGTACTGCCCGCCCTCGTTGACCAGGAGAAAGATCTTGCCGCAGATGAAGTCAGCGTAGAGATAGTTCCCCTCGTAGCGCGACCCCCAGCCGCTCCCATTCGGCACGAACGCGCCGCCGGTGATCGCTTCGCAGCCGGTGCGGGCGTGGGAATAGGCGAAGATCGGGTCCTGAAAGGTCCGGCTGCCGTGACAGTGGCGGGTCGATCCGGTCTTGCAAAAGCCTTCGCGTTTGTTCCAGCCATAGTCGGCGCCGGCTTTGCCGACATCGATTTCTTCCCATTTGCTGCCGCCGACATCGTTGATGTTGAAGGACTGGTCGCCGTCGTTCGGATCGAACGCGATGCGGAACGGGTTGCGCAGGCCAGTCGCGTAAATCTCCTGGCATTTCTGGCCATTCGTGCTCTGGCCGGTCAGCGCGCACGATTGCGTGCCCGAACCCATGAACGGGTTGTCGGCCGGCGCCTGGCCGTTTCGATCGATCCGGAGAATCTTGCCGAGGAGCAGATCGAGCCGGCGGGCGTTCGGGTTGCGATTCTGGCAAGGACCTCCGCCCAGTTTGCATTCGCCATCCCCGACCGACACGTACAGATCGCCGTCGCCGCCGAATTCGAGATCGCCTCCCTTGTGGAACGCGCTCGGCGTCGGGATGTTGTCGATCAGGATTTGATCAGGGGGCGACTCGATCGTCATATCGTTCGCGACGTTCCAACGGGAGACTCGATTGACGCAATCGCCGCCGGTTCGGGTCGTCAGGTAGGTGTAGACGAACGGGTGATGCGCGAAGTCGGGATCGACGGCGACACCGAGCAATCCCTCTTCGCCATTCGTGCAGGCGCCCGCGGTCAGATCGAGCGCGACGACCGCCTGCGATGCGTCCGCCGGCAGGCGATACAGCGTGCCCCCCTGATCGGCGATCAGCAAATCGCCGTTTGGCAGCCAGGCAAGCGCCGTCGGTCCCTTGCCGGCGACGGTGGCGACAAGATCGTCATGGAATCCGGTCGGCACGGTCGTCGCCAGCGCGCTGGTCCATGCGATAGTCGCCAGGAGGAACGCGACGACGAAGCCGGACAGGAAGCGCCGTCTCGACCACCGCCCCGGCTCCGTCATCGCGCGCTCGCCTCCCGACATGACGAGCGGCCGGAAGACATCCTCCTCCGACCGCTCATCGTTCGATCCAGGTTCCCGCGTGTCTAGCGTCGCGCGGCTTGTGCCGCCGACCGCCGCCGCAGCCCGAAGGCGGCCAGCGGCAGCAGGGCGATGCCACCAAGCAACAGGCTCGCGCCCGTCTCGTCGGCGACGACCGCCGGCCCGACGCCGGTCTTCGGCACCGCGTTGACGCGCACCGCCTTGCCGCTCGGGCCGCCCACCTGCCGAACCGTGACCTGCTTCGGCGCCGACATCTTCGGCGCCGGCGCGCTCGGCTTCGGCGCGACCGGCTTGACAGGCGCCGGGGCCGCTTGCGGCGCGGCGCAGACGCCCGAAACGTTGATCGTGTTGCCCTGGTTGTTGCCGGTGTTGATGTCGTGGATGACGACGATGCCGCCGTTCGCCGCGGCGTTCGCCAGCCCGCCGTTGCCGGAGGAGGCGATGCCGTTGCCGTTGCCGCCGCCGCCCTGAATCGCGCCGTTGTTGCTGCCGCCCGAGGCGTCGGCGAGCGCCGTGCCGCCGCTGGCGTCGATGTTGATGTTGCTGGTGTTGTTGACGGTGCCGCCGTTGATGTTCAGCGGTCCGCTGATGCAGGCGGAGCCGCCGCCCCCGCCGCCGCCGCCATTGCCGCCCGATCCGCCGGAGCCGTCGGCCGCGCCGACGTTGATCGTGTTGCCCTTGTTGCCGCCGGAGTTGATCGAGCCGATGACGACGATGCCGCCGTTGGCGCTGGCGTTGGCCCGGCCGCCGTTGCCGGCCGCCGCGGTCGATCCCGGCGCGGTGCGGTGCCACCAGCGGTTCGCCAGCCCGATCAGGCCGCGCTGCGGCTTCGCATTGCCGCCCTTCCCGCTGTTCGCGGCCAGGTTGTTGCCGCCGCCGCCGGCGCTGCCGACCGCCGTGCCGCCGCCGCCATTGACGCCCAGGTTCGTGCCATTGTTGACCGTGCCGCCGTCGATCGAACTGCCGTTGCCGGAACTCTTGCCGCTCGACTTGCCGCTGGCGTCGCCGCCGCCAGCCACTTGCGGCGCGCTGGCGCTCTGCACGCCGCCCGACACTGGGGCAGCCTGCAACGACAGGTCGGAGCCGCCCGACGCGGGCGCGGGATCCGCCGCCTGCGACTGCGATTGATCGGCCGGGGCGTTGCTCTGCTGCTGGACGCTGGAGCCGCCGCTGGCATCGGCCGGCGCGGCTTGCTGGTCGCTCGATGTCGATTGACCGCTGGAGCCGCCGCTGGCGTCGGTCGGCGCCGCCTGATCGGTCGAGGTCGAGCCGTCTGTCGGCGCATTTTGCGCGGTCGTCGAATCGCTCGGCGCCGCTTGCCCGCCATCCGTCGGCGCGGCGGCCTGCGTCGATTGCCCGAGATCGACCGGAACGTCGATCGTCGTGCCCGCCACATCGAGCGAGGTGTCGAGGTGGAGATTGTCGATCTTGTTCTGGACGATCTGCTGGCCGAGGCCATCGACCGAGCCGTTGCTCTGGACGCCGTCGACATTGATCGGATAGATGACGATCGGACCGGACGACGTCTGATCGGTCGGCGCCGCGTCTTGCGTGGCCGTCTGGTCGCCGCCGGACGGAGCCGACGCATCTTGCGGCGCGGATTGATCGCCCGAACTGTCCTGCGCCGTCTGATCGGTCGAGCCGCTCTGGCCCGATCCGTCGCTGGCCGCCGGAGTCGGATCGGCGCTGTGGTCGCGCGCCAGCGTGCCGGCTGGCGTGCTGGCCATCAACCCGGCCAGCAAGATTGCGGCGACGAGCGACCTGCACACTGGTCCCTCGAAGCGGTCGGTTGCACGTGCCATCATGACCCTCCCTGGCCGGACCGCGTTCGGGTTGCGTCGGCTTCCCACCGATCGGTCGCCCGCCCCGGCCGTGTTCTCGCTACCCTGAACGAACGGTCGCCGCGCTCCGTTTCGCCTTCGGTCGCCGTTTGGCGCGCGACGCAGCCTCGTTCTGAGCGTATGATCCCACCGAAATCAGTCGGACGCGATGAAACGGGACCTTTGGCTGATCCGGCGGAACCCCAACGACGGCCGCCAACGGCGCCTGATGCGCTCCCGCCAGTGTGAAAGGAATTTTCCGCAATGTCCACCGTGCCCAGTCTCGCGATCGTCGGCGCGCGCATTCGCACGCTCGATCCGGCGCGCCCATTCGCGAGCGCGGTCGCGATCCGCGACGGCGTCTTCGTCGCCGTCGGCGACGACGCGACGATCCGCGCCGCGTGCGATGGCTCGACCGAAATCGTCGATGGGTCGCGTCTGGCGATCGTGCCCGGCCTGACCGATTCGCACATCCACCCGATCTGGGGCGTCATGTCAACCCGAGGCGCCAATCTCACTCAGGCGCACACCATCGACGACTTGCGGGCGGCGCTGGCGGCCGAACGCGAGCGCGTCGGCCCGAACGAATGGATTCTCGGCTGGGGCACGCTCTACGAACCATTCAAGCGGACCGGCATCCGGGCCGACCTGTTCGAAGACGTGCTCGGCGGACAGCCATGTTATGCGGGGTTCTTCGATGGGCACACCGGCGTCGCCTCAAACGCGGCGCTGGCGGCGGCCGGCGTCTCCGGTCCGGTCGAATTCGGCGAAACGTCGGCCGTCGTCTGCGATCCGGACGGCACGCCGACCGGCGAATTGCAGGAATCGGGCGCGATGAACCTCGTCAAGGGGGTCATCCCGCAACCGAGCGACGAGGCGTTTTACCGGATGGTCGCCGATCAATTCCGCCGCTTCAACGCGGTCGGGCTGACCGGCTTGCACGGCATGGACGGCAGTCCCGACGATTTCGACTTCTTGCGCAAGATGGAAGCGAACGGCGATCTCACCTGCCGCCTGGTGCTGCCCTTCTGGCAGAAGCCGCACGATGCATTCGACGGCATGCACGCCCAATTGCCGCTGCGCGACGAGCGCGACCGTCGCTGGCGGGCCGGCGTGGCGAAATTTTTCCTCGATGGCGTCATCGACAGCGGCACTGCCTGGCTGCTGGAGCCGGACACGAAAGGCGATTGCACCGAGCCGTTCTGGCCCGATCCGCAGCGCTATTCCGACGCGGTCGCCCTCTTCGCCGGCGCTGGCTTCCAATGCGCCACGCACTGCGTGGGCGACGCGGCGGTGCGCTGGGCGCTCGACACGTACAAGGCGGCCGGCGCCGCCCCTGGCATCCGCCATCGGATCGAGCACATCGAACAACTCGACGACGCCGATCTGCCTCGCTTCGCCGCCGAAAACGTCGTCGCCAGCATGCAGCCGCTGCACATGGGCTATTTTGAAGCCGACCGCTCCGACTCCTGGTGCGTTCGCGTCGGCCCGGAGCGGATGCATCGCACATTTCGCTCCGGCGAATTGCGCGCTTCGGGCGCGACTGTGGCGCTCGGCTCCGACTGGATGGTCGCCACGTACGACCCGCGCATCGGCATGGCTTTCGCCCGGCAGCGTCGGCCGGCCGGGGCGCCGGAATGGCCGCCGATGCTGCCGGACCAGGCCTTGACGGCGGTGGAAACACTCGAAGGCTACACCACGCAGGCGGCTCGCACCGTTTCGGAAGAAAACGTCGCCGGCAAGATCGCGCCGGGCTACCGCGCCGATCTGACCGCGTTCGCCGCCGATCCGGTCGAGGTCGCGCCCGACGATTTGCCCAATCTGCCGGTGTTGCTGACCGCCGTCGATGGCGAAATCGTCTTCCAGGCCGAAGCCTGATCGCATCGAGGAGGGAACGCCGGATGGCCGCATTCGAGACGCCACGGGCGACCGTTTGCCTGACATTCGACTTCGACGCCGTCTCGATCTGGATCGGACCGTACGGCGCGACTTCGCCCAGCGCGATTTCCCGGGGCGAATTCGGCGCGGTCGGCGTCGAGCGCATCTTGCGCCTGCTCGAAGGCGCCGGCATCGCCGCCACCTTTTTCATCCCTGGCCACACGGTCGAGACGTACCCCGATCATGCCCGGGCGATCGTCGCCGCCGGGCATGAGGTCGGCCATCATGGCTATCTGCACGAAAACCCGGTGGCGCTGGAGCCGGCGCAAGAGCGGGCGGTGCTGGAGCGGGGACTGACCGCGATCGATCGCGTCCTCGGTCTGCGGCCGATCGGCTATCGCTCGCCCGCCTGGGACAACAGCCCGCACACGATCGATCTCCTGCGCGAATTCGGCTTCCGCTATGAAAGCTCACAAATGGGCGACGATTTCACCCCCTACTGGTGCCGGGTCGGCGACGTCATCGAAGGGGACGGCCCCTACCGCTTTGGCGAACGGGTCGATCTGGTCGAAATGCCGGTCAGTTGGGTGCTCGACGATTTTCCCCACTTCGAATACGTCAGCCTCCCGCCGCGGGGACTGCGGCTGCCGGGGCTTTCGGCCGCGTCGAAGGTGGAAGAAATCTGGCGGGACGAATTCGACTTCATGTATCGCGACGTTCCCGGCGGCGTGATGACGATCACGATGCACCCGCAGGTGATCGGCCGCGGTCATCGCCTCCTGATGCTGGAGCGCCTGATCGCCCACATGCGCGACCGCGACGGCGTCGTCTTTTCCCGCCTCGGCGACGCCGCCGAACGTTTCCGCCAATCGTCGCCCCGCCCGGTGTAGCGGCGGAGCGCTCAGTCCGCGGCGACGGCGCGCCGAACGGGAAACGGGACGCGCGCGAAGGTCGTCAGGTGTGGCGGCCCCGGCGCGATCCGGACCGCCGGCGGCGCGGTCAGCGTCATGCTGATCGCGCCGAAGGTCATGAACCCGGCGCGCGGCGCGATGCTGATCGGAACCGAGGTGTCGGCCAGCGCCGCTTCGAGCCCGGCCCGATCGACGAGGCGGGCCGCGTGCCCGTCGAGGCACGCCAGCCGCTCCCGCGTCCGCGAGCGGGCGTAGATCGTCTCCGTGTCGCCGACGGCCGCCTGGCCGCCGAGCGGATGATTGGTGTGGAGCACATTGCGGCCGTCCGGGGTCGTTTCCGCCACGCCGCCGCCCCAGCCTTCGAAGGAGCGAATGCCGTCCGGCCCGCCAATGGCGTAGTGCTGTCCGGGGGCATGCGGCGCGGCCTGGACGAACGCCGCGGCGTCGGCCGGCGTCGCGCGGGCGAGGATGCCGCGCAGCACGAACGCGACCGGCAAGCCGTGACGGCGCGTCGGCAGCGTCTCCAGGTTGTTGACGACGACGCCGATCCCGGCGTCATTCGCTCCGGTCAATCCGATCATGCCGGCGTAGGACAGCGCGACCACGGCCGGCCGGTCGTCCGGCGCGACGCGCAGCGCGATCTGACAGCCGTCGTGGATCGACGGAATGTCCATCGTCTGCCCGAGCGCGGGCGGCGCATCCGGCGTCGGTTGAATCCCGATGGCGCTGCATCCCGGCCGCTGGCTCGCCCGCGCGCTGGCGAACGCCCATTCTTCATCGAGGAGATTGAAGGCGAGCATCGTGGCGAACGGCTGGTTGGCGCCGTCGGCGACGCCGCGAATCTCCTCCAGCGATTCGGGCGTCCAGGACTCGATCGCCGGCAGGAAATCGGTCGCGGTCAGAAAGTCGTCGATGTAGTCGGCCGCCGCCACGCCATGCCGCCGCTCGAGCGCCGCGAGCCATCGTTCCAGGCCCGCGGCGATGAGGTCGCGCACCGCTTCACCATGGCGCCGCCCGATTTCGCGGGGCGCGCCCGCGCCATCGACGACGACTAGCGTCCGCTCCCGCCCAGAGACATCCATCGGTTCGGTCCTTTCCACGCCCGGCGTTTCGCCGCTCACCCCCACCAGAACGATGCGGCAATGATGCAATAGAGCCCGATCAGAATCGCCCCTTCGAGCCAGGTCGATTCTCCGTCCGTAATGACGAGCGTGCCGACCAGCGCCGCGAGAAAGAGCGCCGCCACCATCAGCCCGGGCAGCACCAGCGTCATCGGCGTGCCGAGCAGGAGGCTGAGCAAGACGAGCGCCGGCCACAAGCCGAGCGCGACCTGCAAGGAACTGTTGAGGATGACGCTGAGCGCGTAGTCGACCTTGTTTTTCGCCGCCAGTTGAATTCCGACGACGTTTTCGACGGCGTTGCCGGCGATCGCGACCACCACGAGACCGGTGAAGGCGTCGGACAACCCGAGCGTGGTCATCGCCGGCCGCAACGCCGCCACGAACCAATCGGACGCGAACGCCGCCCCGACGCCGGCGCCCGCCAGCACGGCGGCCGCCAGCCAGACCGGCCAGATCTCGCCCGGCTCCTCGGCCTCGCTTGCGCCGCGGCTGACCGCCGTCGGCCCGCCGCGCAACGCGAATGGAATGCTGCCGACGAAGACGACGAGCAGCACGATGGCGGAGGCGATGCTCAACGCTTCGGCGTGGGGCTCGGCCGGGGTGTGCAAACTGTGGATCAGCGTCGGCATCGCCAGCGCCGCCACCGCCAGCAGCGTCATCGTCGAGATCATCCGCGGCGGATCGGACGCGAACCGCTGCACGCCATGTCGCGCCCCGCCGACGACGAAGGCGAGGCCGAGCACGAGGAGGCTGTTGCCGAGAATCGACCCGACCAGCGACGCCTGGACGACGGCGACGAGCCCCGCCCGCAAGGCGAAGATGCCGACGAACAATTCCGGCAGATTGCCGAGCGCCGACTGGAGCACGCCGGTCGCGCCCGGCCCCAGGCGATCGCCGAGCCGCTCCGTCGCCTGCCCGACCAGACTCGCCAACACCGCCAGCGCGACCGCCGCGACGACGAATTGCGCCACCGGCGGCGCCCCCAGCCGGTTGGCGACTCCCGCCGCGACGGTCGCCACAATCGCGACGGCGAGCCGCAACCAATCCGCGCGCGTCAGCATCGACCCTCCCCTCGCATCGTTCGCCGCGTCGCCGATCCCATGCCACAACGGTGTCGTTCACCGGTCGGATGGACTCGCGAAGGAGCGAAGACGAGATGTTCGGTCGAATTGTCTCGCACGTGGACCCGGCGAGCGCGATCGTCGCGCGGGCCGATCAGGACCCGGCGACGATCGTGGCGAGCGCGATGAATCGGATGGCGCGCGAATTCGTTCGCGCTGGCGCTATTGCCGCGCCATCGCCAGGTTGAACCGCTCCTCGGGCGAGATCAGATGGTCGTGGTCGTCCTTGCCGACGTCGATCTGCACCCAGTTGACCGTGCCGGTGAAGGCGTTGCCCTGCGGCCCGTAGTCGGGCGAGACGGGCGAGCCGACATCGTCGCCGACATCGCACGTTTCGTCCGCCGAAAACGCCATCGGCTGCGTCCGTTCGACGCGTCCCTGACCGACGGGTTGGCCATCGACATAGAGCGTCACCCCGCCGCCTTTGCCCAATCCGCCGCCGTCATAGGCGAATTCCATCCGGAGCTGATGCGTGCCGGCCGGAATGGGCGTATCCGCCGCAGTGATGAAGTGGTCGATGCCGAAAAAGTCGTAGCAGTAGGTCAGGTTGCCGTCTTTGGCGTAGAGGCTCCAGCCGCCGAACGCGCCGCCCTGGGCGATGATCACGCCCTGCGCGCCGGCCTCGGGCACGACGACCTCGGCGGTGACCGCGTGCGACTTGTTCTTGACGTTGACCACCGAGTTTTCGGACAGCCGGCCCATCCCGCCGTACAGCAGTTGCGTGTCGCCATGGATCAGCGTAGGGCGCCCCGCGATCTCCGGGTCGAACCGGTCGGTCCGGCGATCATCCAGCGGCAGCACGTGATATTTCGTCGCCTCGATCAGCCAGAGCCGCTGCAAATGCGCCAGCATGTCCGGATTTTCGGCGGCGATGTTCTGGTGTTGGGTCCAGTCGTCCGGCCCGTAGAGTTCCCAGACGTCGTCATCGAACGCCGGCAACGGCAGATCGGTGCGCCAGGGGATGCTGTGCCGGGTCACGGCGGTCCAGCCGTTGTGAAAGAGGCCGCGATTGCCGAACATCTCGAAATACTGCGTCGTGTGGCGGTCTTCGGCCGCGGCGTCGCCGAACGAATACACCATGCTGAAGCCTTCGAGCGGCGCTTGCTGGATGCCGTTGACGAAGGTCGGCTGGGGCAGTTGCGCCGCTTCGAGCACCGTCGGCGCGACGTCGATGACGTGGTGGAACTGGTTGCGGATTTCGCCTTTGACCTTGATGCCGTTCGGCCAGGAAACGATCGTGCCGTTGCGGGTGCCGCCCCAGTGCGAGGCGACCTGCTTGGTCCATTGATAAGGCGTGTCCATCGCCCAGGCCCAGCCGACGGCATAGTGATTGTAGGCGTCCGGTCCGCCGAATTCGTCGATCTTGCTCATCAGAAAGTCGGGCGTTTCGATGCCGGGCATGCCGTTCAACGTCGTCATTTCGTTGAAGCAGCCGTTAAGCGTGCCTTCGGCCGAGGCGCCGTTGTCGCCGATGATGTAGTAGACGAGCGTGTCATCGAGCACGCCCAGATCGGAAATGGCGTCGACGAGCCGACCGACGTGGTGGTCGGTGTGCGCGAGGAAGCCGGCGTAGACCTCCATTTCCCGCCGCAAGATCGGCTTCAGTTCCTCCGGCATCGCATCGAACGCCGGGATTTCCTCCGGACGCGGCGTGAGTTGCGCATCCTGTGGGATCACGCCAAGTTGTTGCTGCCGCGCGAACGACTGCTCCCGCAGCGCATCCCAACCGTCGTCGAACTGGCCCTTGAACCGGTCGATCCACTCCTTGGGCGCTTGGTGCGGCGCATGGGTCGCCCCCGGCGCGAAATACATGAAAAACGGCTTATCCGGCAGCAACGCCTTCTGCTGCCGCACCCATTTGATGGCGTGATCGGTCATGTCTTCGGTGAAGTGGTAGCCCTGCGCCGGCGTCTTCTCCGGCTCGACCGGGATCGTCCCTTCGTAGATGGCGGGGTACCACTGGTTGGTTTCGCCGCCGATGAAGCCGTAGAAGTACTCGAAGCCGCCGCCCCCGGTCGGCCATTGGTCGAACGGCCCCATCGGGCTCGTCTCCCAGACCGGCACTTCGTGGCATTTGCCGAATTGGGCGGTCGCATAGCCGTTCAGTTTGAGGGTTTCGGCCAACGGGGCCTTGTCTTTCGGCAAGACCGAACTGTAGCCGGGCGCCGAGGTCGCCAGTTCGCAGATGCTGCCCATGTTGACCGAGTGATGATTGCGCCCGGTCAGG
>JAICJJ010000344.1 GCA_025928535.1 Thermomicrobiales bacterium | reverse complement strand
GGGCATCGCCGTCGCCGACGCCGCCGACGCCGCGTTCGTCCGAATCGAACACACCTTCACCGGAGTGGCCGTCGCGTCGTGGGGGTTGTCGCAGGCATGCTGCTACGAAGCGACGCGGTTTCACCGCAAGATCGGGGCGCGCGTGCGCATCTTCGCCGATGTCTACGAGCCGCACGCCGTGCCGCTCGGCCCGCGTCCGATCGACGAGGCGGCGCGCGCGGCGGTCGAGGAAGGCGGGGCGGATGGGCTGTTCGTGACCGGCCGCACGTTCGCCGAGTCGATGGAGCGTCTGGGCGCGGTTCGGGGGGCGTTGCCCGAGACGCCGCTGTTCCTCGGGGGCGGCGCGACCGCCGACAACGTCGCCGAGGCGCTGCGCGTCGCGGACGGCGTGGTCGTGGCGACCTGGATCAAGCGTGGCGACATGCGCAACCCGGTCGATCCCGATCTCGCCCGTCGCTTCGTCGCGGCCGTGCGGCAGGCGGGACCGTGAGATCGAGGCGGGCGAGTCGCGATCCCGATCGGAGCGGCGGCCGGCCTAACCCAGCAATTTGCGGAGGCGCAGCGCCAATTCGGCGGTGAAGCGCGCATCGGGTTGGGCCAGGTCGATGCCGGTCAATTCCTCGATGCGATCAAGCCGATAGCGAAGCGTCGTGACGTGGATGTCGAGTTCGTCGGCGGTCGCCTGGAACCGGCCGCTGTTGCGCAGAAACGCTTCCAGGGTCGCCGTCAGGTTGGCGCGGCGTTGCGCATCGTAGGCGTCCAGCGCGCCGATGGTCTGGACGACGAAATCGCGCACACTTTCGCTCGTGGCGGCGGAAAAGAGGAGGCCGTACGGTCCCACGTCCGCGCGCCGGATGCTGCCGCGCTTGCCGAGCAGCCGCCCGATTTTGACGAGTTGGGCGCATTCGCGGCGCGCCGCCTGGTAGTCGCGCAATTCGTGGCAGACCGAACTGATGGCGACAAGCGGTTCGATCCCGGTCGCCTGCGCGAGCTCGGCGCCAAGTCGCTCCGCCAAACGATCGGCGGCCGAGCCGCGTCCGGTGGGCACGAAGGCGACGAAATCGGCGCCGTCGGCGGCCACCTTGCAGCCGCTTCGCAACTCATCGGCCAACCGCGCCAGCCGGCGGTGGAGATAGGCGCGGTCATCGACGCCCGCTGCCTGCGCGATCGGTGGCTCCTCGAACGGCGAGGCGATCACGAGCAAAACGGCCGGCTGACCGAGCGTGATCCCGAGATAGCCGGCGCGGGTCAGCAGTTCTTCGGGATTGCGCCAATCCCCCGCAAAGAGCCGCCGCAAGAGGTCCGCCTGGAACTCCGATTCGACCTGGAAACCGATGTAGCCGCGCATCATCTGGACGCTGAGCGCGAATCGCGCCTCGCTCGCCAGCAGTCGGTCGAGGTCGTCGAAGCCGGCGGGGCCGCCGAAGACGATCATGCCGCCGATCCGGCGGCCATCGACGACGATCGGCTCGGCCACCGCGGGCGCGTCGAAATCGAGCCCGAATGGACGAAAATCGATGTCGCGCTCGTTCAACGCGGCGGCGCCTGCCGGCGGGATCACCTCGAGCAATCGGCGTCCGGTGTGGCTGGCGACGAATTCGGACCATTCGGCGTCGGAAAGGAGCGTCGCGTCGGGCGAGCGGCCGGCGGCGATGACGTTCGCGGTTGCGTCGATCACCGTCAGCGGCTTGTTCAGGGTGGCTTCGATGGCGCGGATCAGCCCGCCGAGCGACGCCTCGTCGAGCGCCCGCCGCATCAATTCCGCATGGGTTCCAAGCGACCGTTGCAGTCTGGCGGCGTGGTCGCGCTCGGCCTGCAACAGGAGCGCGTTTCGCACCGCGATCGACGCCTGGTGGGCGACCGCTTCGAGAAACGACAATTCCTCGTCGGCGACCGCGACCCGCTCTTTCGATTCCACCGAGAGCGCCATTGGACGGCCGCTTCGATCGACCGCGCCCAACGGCAGCACGACGACGGTGTGATAGCCGCGGGCCAGCGCGTCTTCACGATAACCGGGAAAGTCGTCGCGTTCCTGCGCGTTGAGAATCACGATCGGCCGGCGCTCGCGCACGACGCGGCCGGCCGGACTGGCGCCGAGCGGCCATTGCCGTGGCCCGGCGTCCGTGGACGTTTGCTCGGGATCGTGTCGGGCCATCAACACCGAGTAGCCGGTGGCCTCGTCGATGGCCATGATGCCCGCCAGCGACCAGAAGGTGTAGCGGCCGATCGCTTCCACGATCGTCTGCAAGATGCGCGACAGATCGAGATCGGAATTGACCACCGACGCGATTGCTTGCAGGCTGTGCAGCCGTCCCCGAAATTCCCGCAACTGCGCGCTCGCGCCAGGCGAACCGGTTCCCGCTTCGAGCGATTGCGCCCTCGGCGTGGAGACGGGAAAATCGGGCGAGGTGGCCATTTGATCCGACGCCGGCATGTCGCTTCCTCCGAATCGTAGAAACGAGGTCGGGGAAATACTAGGCGACGACGGAAGACGGCGTCCGGAGCGCCGGCTACCATGGTGCGGAGCGGCGGATGCTCCCTGTTCACGCGACGGATGAAACGACGATGCTCGATTTTCTCCTCGACGCCAGAGCGGACGATCGTGCCGCTCCGTGCGGGTCGCCCGCGTCAGCGGCGCCTGGCGCAATGACGCGAATCGAACCGGCGCAGTTCCGCAACGCTTTGGCCCAGTACGCGACGGGCGTGACCGTGGTCACGACCCTCGACTGCGACGGATCGCCCCGCGGCTTCACCGCCAACAGCTTCACGTCGGTTTCGCTCGACCCGCCACTGGTGCTGGTTTGCGTCAGCCGGCGCGTCAATTCCTATCCAGTCCTGACGCAGAGCGGCGACTTCGTGGTGAACATTCTGGCCCAAGGCCAGCGGGCGCTCTCCCAGCAGTTCGCCTCGAAAGCCTCCGACAAGTTCGCCGGCGTCGCCTGGACGCCGAGCGCGACCGGCGCGCCGATCCTCGACGGGGCGCTGGCGTGGCTCGAATGCCGGCCCTGGCGGCGCGTCACGGCGGGCGACCATGCCGTGCTCATCGGCGAGGTGATCGACCTGGGGAGCAATCCGGGCGAACCGCTCGCCTATTTCGGCAGCGCCTACGGGACGCTCGCGCCGCTCGACGACGCCGGCTCGGCGCAGGACTGAGCGGTCGGACGCCGGCCGGTCGCCAGCGGAAGCGGCGTGGCGATCACTGTCGCTGGTCGGTCGCGCCGCCGTCGCTCGCGAAAAAGTCGCGCAGCAGATCGGCGACCAGGTCGGGGGCTTCGACGAGCAGGCCGTGCCGCAGGCCAGGAAAGATGACGAGGCGCGAACCGGCGATGCGGTCGTGCATCAGGCGGGCCATCTCCGGCGTCGAGCCGATGTCATGTTCGCCGGTGGCGATAAGCGTCGGCGCGTGGATCTGGCGCAATTCTTCGTCCAGATCCGATTCGGCGAAGACGCGATAGGCCGCCGCGTAGCCGCTGGGATCGTTGTCCTTGACCCGCGAGGCCTGGCGTTCCAGCAATTCGGGATGCGCCGCCCGGAATTCGGGCGTGTACCAGCGCTCGAGCGCCGCGCCGATCGTGCGTTCGGCGCCGCCCGTCGCCAGTTGGTCCGCCCGCGCGATCACCGCCGCGCGCTGTTCCGGCGTCCGTGCCGCGACGGCGCTGATGAAGGCGAGGCGCGCGACCCGCTCCGGGAGGGCGAGCGCGAAGGCCTGGGCGATCATCCCGCCGAACGAAAAGCCGGCGATGTTCGCCCGCTCGATGTCGGCGGCGTCCAGGATCGCGCGCAATTCCGTGACGTAGTCGGCCAGCGCGTAGGGGCCGGCCGGCTTGGTCGACTCGCCATGGCCGAGGGTGTCGTAGCGCACGATGCGGAATCCGTCGCCCAGCCGGTCGACGATTCCGTCCCAACTGCCAAGACTGGAGCCGACGCCATGGATCAGGACGAGCGGCGTGCTTTCCCCTGCGATGTCGTAGTTGATGTCGTAGCCGTCGTGCCGCAGTTTCACGCCACCCCCCTCGCCGTCATTTCCCCTGCCACGTCGGCGTCGCGACCGCCCGGAAGGACGACGGAATCGG
>JAICJJ010000621.1 GCA_025928535.1 Thermomicrobiales bacterium | reverse complement strand
GTCGCCATCGTGATCCCGGCCGACGGGCCGTCTTTTGGAATCGCGCCGGCCGGGATGTGGACGTGGATGTTGTGCTTGTCGAAGAAATTGGCTTCGAGCCCGAATTCATCCGCCCGCGAGCGCGCGTAGGAGAGGGCGGCGCGAGCCGATTCCTGCATCACGTCGCCGAGTTGGCCGGTGAGGACGATGTCGCCTTTCCCTTCCATCACCAGCACTTCGATCGAGAGCAGATCGCCGCCGACGCTCGTCACCGCGGCGCCGGTCGCCACGCCGACTTCGTCTTGCTCTTCCGCCAGCCCGAATTCGTAGCGCGGCACGCCGAGATACTCCGGAACCTGCTCCGCGTCGATCGCGATCGATTCCGGCGGATCGTCGCCCGCCAGCCGCCGGGCGGCTTTTCGGCACAGCGCGCCGATCTCCCGTTCGAGATTGCGGACGCCCGATTCTTCGGTGTACTCGCGGATCATCCGCCGCAGCGCTTCGTCGGTCAGCGTCACCTGCTCCGGCGCGAGGCCATGGGCGTCGAGCGCTTTCGGCAAGAGAAACTGACGGGCGATGGCGAGTTTTTCGACTTCGGTGTAGCCGGAAACCTCGATCACTTCCATCCGGTCGCGCAGCGCCGCCGGAATCGGCTCCAGCAGGTTGGCGGTCGTGATGAAGATCACTTTCGAGAGGTCGAACGGCACTTCGAGGTAGTGGTCGGAAAAGGTCGTGTTTTGCTCCGGGTCGAGCACTTCGAGCAGCGCCGACGACGGATCGCCGCGGAAGGCGTCGGAGCCGACCTTGTCGACTTCGTCCAGCACCAGCACCGGATTGCGGCTCTTGGCGTCGCGCAGCGCTTTGATCACCCGGCCCGGCATCGCGCCGACGTAGGTCCGGCGATGGCCGCGGATTTCCGCTTCGTCGCGCACGCCGCCGAGCGACATGCGGACGTAGTTGCGGCCGATGGCGCGGGCGATCGAGCGGCCAAGGCTCGTCTTGCCGACGCCAGGCGGGCCGACGAAGCAGAGAATCGGCGCCCGGAGCCGGTCGCCGGCCAATTTGCGGACGGCGATGAATTCGAGGATGCGCTCTTTGACCTTGTCGAGGCCGTAATGGTCGGCTTCGAGGACGGCCGCCGCTTCGGTCAGATCGAGCCGGTCTTCCGTTTCCACCGCCCACGGCAGGTCGATCAGCCATTCGAGATAGCCGCGAATGACGCCGATCTCGGGCGAAAACGGATGCTGCTGCTCCAGCCGTTCGACCTGGACGAGCGCTTTCGCCTCGACCTCCGCCGGCATGCCGGCCGCCTGGATCTTTTCGCGCAATTCGTTGGCGACGATCGCTTCGGAGCTGCCTTCGCCCAACTCTTTCTGGATCGCTCGCAATTGTTCGCGCAGGTAATACTCGCGCTGCTGCTTGTCCATCCCCGCTTGCGCTTCGGATTGGATCTGCTGCCGCAGGTTGAGGACGTTGAGCCGCTTCTGCACCATCACGCTCAGGCGGCGCAGCCGCGGCGCGGGGTCCAGAATTTCCAGCAATTCCTGCCGTTGTTCGGAGGTGAATTCCGGGGAAAAGGCGATCAGATCGGCGAGCCAGCCCGGCTCGTCGACGCCGCGCACCATCGTCAGCACCTCTTCCGGCACGTTCGGCAGCATGCTGATATAGCTTTCGACCTGTTCCAGGACGGCGGTCATCGCCGCTTCGGCGTCCG